>JAUIGX010000185.1 GCA_030432435.1 Alphaproteobacteria bacterium | reverse complement strand
CACTCTATGATGTCGCGCAATCGGGCTTCGTCGTCGCGGATTGTATCTTCCGCATCCCGCAACGCCGTAACGTCTTGAGCGACACCGAACGTCCTTCCCGGCGCGTTGCTTTCATCTTCAATGATTTTCCAACTATAGCGCATGTAGCGCAGCTCTCCGTCGGGCCGGATGATACGGCATACCGCCTCGCCATAAGGCGCGGGGTTTTTCAACGGCCCCCATCTACTCGTAATTTTTGAACGGTCGTCCGGCACCACCAGTTCAAGGAAGGCTTCTCTCGATGGCGTGAACGTCAACGGATCAACGCCATGAGCAGCATACATATCGTCGGTCCAGATCATGACCCCCGTACGCAGATTACGCTCGAAATAGCTAACGCCGCCCAGCCGCTGAGCCTCGACAAGACTATGCTCACTCTTTATCAATTCAGCCTGAACGATTTTCTCCGCCTTGATGCGCCTTATGATCCACCACGTTAGTATCAGAATCATAACAATGCCGACGAGCGCCGACCCCGCGAATAAATAGCTGTCCGCGCGCCAGTTGGCGAGTACTTGGCTCCATATCGCGCTAACTGTGATGACAACTGGGTACTGTCGGGACTCGCGATACGCAATGAGATGCTCTCTCTGCGCCTCGACGCCAGGCGCCCGAAAAACTCCACTTGGCGATTCTTGCAGTTTGTGCGTAAACAGCGGCCGGTCCGCTAGCGATGCGCCGAGTTCAAACCCAGGTGGGTCTCTGTACAATCGAACCCCGTCTCGCCTGTACAAAGCCACTGATTTATATGCCGCGGGCAATAAACCCCGATACAACTCGGCGAACGTCTCGATAGATATGGTGACAAAACAAACGCCCCGAAATTGACCGTTTTGATCATAGACTGCCCGCGTGACGGCAATAGCCATGCCCGGCGCAACAACCTTTGGCACCGGTTGGCTAATATACAGCGCGCCGGCATCCCTGACAGATGAGCTGGAATGGACACTAAAGCCGACGCGATCTGAAAAATTCGCTGTCAGCTCCATTCGCTGCAAAGCACCGTCGGGACGGCGAGCGACAATGCCGCCAACGCTTCCATCTTCCTTTATGTAAGCAACCGAATGGACAAAATTCCACGGCCCGGCAATTGCGATAAACCGGTCTGTCAGATTTTCGTAAAGTCCGGGAATCGCTTCCTGATCCAGCACCTCTTCCGTCGCATGATTCAAAAGGAGGTCGACGGATTGGAACGTTGTGCTCGTGCTCGTTTCCAGAATTTGGGCAAGCTGTTGTATTTCGGTCTGATGGGTATCAACCGCAATCGTGTAGGCATGGTGCACTTGGTAGGCGACCATACCCACGATCACCGTGACCGCGAGACCGGCGACAATCAACGTTCGATGAATAAGATTCGGACCTACCCGTTCGGCCATTACCATTTCCAGTAAGATTGACCCGCGAGCCTATACGATGGACGGGTGAAACGCTATGAATCAACCTGGCAGGTGCCAGTTTCACCGTTCTTCGGGAGTGCGCGTCGGCAACGGCAAGGCTTTGCGAAGGGGCTGAATTAGCATATATTTTACAATTGATTATAGACGGCTGATTCTAGACGTTGTTCCGATTCCCGTTGGGCTCCGCAGATTTAGCTCCATCTCTCGTTTCCAGGGCTGTTTTTTACACGCGCATCGATATGAAACCGAAGCAGGCAAAATTCAAAATCGGACAGATCGTGAAGCACCGTCTTTTCCCGTTTCGCGGCGTAATCTTCGACGTGGATCCGGAGTTCTCCAACACAGAGGAATGGTGGCTCTCAATTCCCGAGGATGTGCGCCCACACAAAGAGCAGCCCTATTACCACTTGCTAGCGGAGAATGCGCAAACGCACTACGTCGCCTATGTGTCGCAACAAAATTTACTGGAAGATGAATCTGGAGAGCCCGTGCGGCACCCGGAGATTCAAGCCTACTTCGGTGAATTCAAAGGTAACCATTACGTGACACGCCCCTCCTATGCCAACTGACGCCCGGAAACAGCGCTAGAACAGCTAACCCCTGCGGCTAATTCATTTGGAAATTAAGACTTAACTGCTTACCTTAGGCGCGTAGCCGTTCTAACGTGAGTCCGATGGATTTCACCGGTTGGAACGTGAACCCACCCTTTTCAGTGACCCAAGAGGATACGATGACAATTAAGCAAGGCGACCAACTGCCCGCAGGCACATTCAAGGTTATGACCGAAAACGGCCCGACTGATGTCTCTACGGATGATCTGTTCAAGGGCAAAAAAGTGGTTCTGTTCTCGGTGCCCGGCGCATTTACCCCCACATGCTCGAACCAACATTTGCCCAGTTATCTGCAGAACTACGATAAGATTAAAGCGCAAGGCGTGGACACCATTGCCTGTATGGCGGTGAACGATGCCTTTGTGATGGGCGCTTGGGGCAAAGACAAAGGCGTTGGTGACAAAATTAAAATGCTGGCGGATGGAAATGGTGAATACACCAAGAAACTCGGCCTGGAACTGGACGGCACTGGCTTTGGCCTGGGCATCCGTGGCAAACGGTTTTCAATGATCGTCAACGACGGCGTTGTCGAGAAGTTGTCGGTTGATAATGGCGCCTACGAGTTGACCGGCGCCGAAGCAACCTGCGGTCTAAACTAAAAGATTCTGCGTTTTGATTTGTGGTAGCTACGGCTACTCACAAGTCTCGGCAAATGCGAGGGGCGCCTGGTGCACTGCGCGCCGGCCCCTCGCCTAAGCAGACCCAAACTGTGCCGACGAGGGCAACGTAATGGCAGCAAAGACCGTTCTCGTCACCGGCGGCGCTGGCTACATCGGCAGCCATGCCTGCAAAGCCCTGGCGAAAGCGGGCTACGAGCCCGTGGTTTACGACAATTTATATCGCGGACACCGCGCATTTGTGCAGTGGGGTCCGTTTGAAGAGGGCGATGTAGGGGACCGGGACCGTCTGGACGCCGTCATCTCGCGCCACAAACCAGCCGCTGTCATGCATTTTGCAGCCCTGGCGCTTGTTGGAGAGTCGGCGGCAACCCCTCTGCCTTACTACAGCACCAATGTCGGATGCACGGCCACCCTTACGGCCGCGATCTGCGAAGCGGGCATAAACAAGCTGATATTTTCGGGAACCTGCGCCGTGTACGGTATTCCCGACGTTACCCCGATAACAGAGGAAGCGCCGCTTGCCCCTGTTAACCCTTACGGGCGTTCCAAGCTTATGGCAGAGGGCGTGCTGGCCGATGCGAATGCGGCGCACGGGCTTTCCTATGTCACCTTGCGCTATTTCAATGCCGCCGGTGCCGATCCGGATGGCAAAGTCGGCGAAAAGCACGATCCCGAAACCCACATCATTCCTAATATTCTAAAAGTCGCGGCGGGAGAGAGTTCGGCAGTCACACTCAATGGTGAGGACTACCCTACCCCTGACGGAACGTGTATTCGCGATTATGTCCACGTTGCCGATATCGCGAACGCTCATGTCAAAGCCCTTCAGTACTTAGATAAAAATCCGGGAGCACATGTCTTTAACCTCGGTACCGGCGCCGGATTTTCTGTGCGACAAGTTATTGAAACAGCGCGACAAATTACCAATAGAGATATTCCTGTCAGGGTCGGCCCAAGACGTGAAGGTGACCCCGCTATCCTGGTCGCTGATGCGAGCCGCATATTAAAGGCGTGCGGCTGGACTCCGGAAAGGTCTTCGCTCGAAGTTCAGATTTCAGATGCATGGGCCTGGCATCAAAAAAACGGTTTCTAGAGCCCCTTAAGGGAACTGCGGCACGCGGCGATTGAGGCTCGGCGTTTCGGCATATACACTCGCAGGATATTATTTTTGACCATGGCCATGTTGACCCAGCCCTTTATCGAAATCACAAAACAACTCGCCCCTAGCGTTGCCAACTGGCCACGACGCCAGCCCGGCATGTTGATGATTGACGGCAAAGCCCTGCGCTACAGCGACCTTCACAGCTTCTATCATCAAACCAGGCAGATTTTTGGGGACCGGCTTTACGACTTCCACAGCGATAAACCTGCGCCCGTTATTCTTGATTGCGGCGCGCACATCGGCCTCGCCTCCCTATACTTTAAAGAGCGTTATCCTGCGGCCCGCATCAGAGCTTTTGAGGCCGACGCAGAGCTAGCGGACACGTGCAGAGCCAATCTCTCCACCTTCGGCGCAGGTGACGTTGTGGTCGAAGATGCAGCCGTATGGACCCATGACAGGGGCGTCAGCTTCGACAGTTCTCATGATGATTCCGGACATATATCCAATGCAGATCGCGGCACGCACGTGCGATCCGTACAGCTCCGATCGATCTTGGAGGAAGGCCCCGTCGACCTGCTGAAACTGGACGTGGAGGGCGCAGAGTTTGAAATCTTAAAGGACTGCGGCGAGGCTCTGTGCAACGTATCGCATATAATCGCCGAAGTTCATGCTATGGACGACCACCAAGCAAACGTCGGGGAACTATTGAGCGCGTTGGAGACTCAAGGATTTCGCTATGTTCTTGGCGACCTTCATCAAGCGACTTGGGTGCCATCTACTGCCGCACCGCCTTTTCGCTATTGCCGCACAGAAAGATTCATCCTTACCGTTTTTGCGTGGCGCACCTAAGTATATGAAGCGCGCCCAAGCCCTAAACATGGGTTGCTAAGGCATTGCCCCCATGGCGCGTAACATGGCGTGACTATGGGTATGACCGCGCATTGTACGTCTTGTAAAACCGGCCTCCACCGAACTAGCGCCATGACACATATCGGTATCGAAAATAAACAAGGTTCCGGCGGGACCGCAAATGGGGATGGATGGCACCAGAGGTTCAGGGAGAACGTTTTTTATGTCGTTGAGTGCAGAACACCGCATCGCTTCTTCGCGCGCGATACGGTTGCGTAAGTTAGAGCCGGGCAGTGCCCGCATGGCTCCATTTCTCTCATCGGTGTCGGTAAGGTATATAAAAAATTTGAGCACGTTGCGTTTATCGAAATGCAGCGCAAAGGGAGGTTTTAATTGAGGGCCCTTTGTTTCCGTTATCTCCGATACGAAGATTTCACCGTTTAACCTGTAATCGCCGGCGCCGAAATAGGCATCGGACACATCCGACATGAACGGCTCTTCAAAGAAACTCGCCGTTTCTGGGTAGTCGGTCGAGTTGAGATCATTCCGCCTGACACGCACATTCGCTATATTCTCGTATTCATCGACGGCAAATCCAAGCTGGCTTCGATTAGCCAATAAACCGTCAAATTCAACATTCAAATTCGCGAGCCGGCTGCCTTGGACGTAATCCGGGAACACAATGATTCCCCATTTCCGGACGGTCTCAACTATATCCTCTACCGAAGTAAAGGAATTCCGGTAAACTGATTTAGTCTCCACCGATATATCAGACTGATTGTAGATGGCATTTGCGTCTGTCATAGCGGGCACTTTGCTTCTAATCACTCAGCTTGGGCTTATTACTCAGCAAAAAAATAGCAACACTTCCTTAACGATTAGCTATCGCTCGCCGCATTTGTCTAACCACTCTCTATTCATTGCGACTTTGTTAACCGATTGCCCCCTACCTTTGTCGACAATCTTTGGTATCGTCAATTGTTTCAAAGGCTTGGAGCCGAATACGAACTTGCGGAATGGCAGGCTCTTCGGACCATTCCATATTCGTTAAAAGGAAAGTGTGATGCACCCTCGCATCATTGCCGAGTTGGGCATTAACCACAATGGGTCGGAGGACGTTGCGCGCACGCTCATTGATGCGGCCGCACAGGCCCGCGCATGGGGTATCAAGTTTCAGTACCGAAATCTCGGCAACACCTATGCAGCGGATGCACGGCAGATCGGCGATGAAATCCTCCAAAAGGAGATTGTCCGAAACTATCTAACCCCACAGCAAATCGTAAAATTGTGTCGGCACGCCCACAACCTGGGCATCAAGGCGGGTATTAGTTTTTTCACGCCGGAGGATATTGACGACTTTAGAGCCGATGCAAATATTTTTGAGTTTTTCAAGGTTCCTTCAGTGGAATTTACGAATTCGGCTCTGATTGAGCGGCTAGAGTCTTTCGGCAAGTTTGGGATTATTTCCACAGGTGCCTACACAGAAGCCGTCGTGACAAAAACGCTAAAGAGATTGAATCGCGAACGCTGGACCCCCTTGCACTGCGTATCAAACTATCCCGTCTCTATCGCCAGCCCGAAACTAGGATACATCAAGCATTTGCACCGCCTTTGGGGAGCGCCGGTAGGGTACTCCAGTCATGATGATCACTGGGAAACGTGCCTGCTTGCCATGCAGCTCGGCGCCAGCGTCATAGAGCGCCATATCACCTTAGACAAATCCGCCGAAGGCCTTGACCATTCCTCAAGTTCAACGCCCGACGAGTTCGAACGGCTCTCGGTATTCGCTGAGAATATAGAGTTGCAGCTTGCCGGGGACGGCCCGCGCATCCCCAATCAGGGCGAGCTTCTTAACCTGCAGAACTTGGGGAGATCTTTCTACACCAGCGTAGAAATTCCCGAGGGCCAAATTGTCACAACGGACAAGCTAAGTCTTAGAACCCCACGAACCGGCCTTGGGCAAGAAGAGATCGACAGTTATCTTGGGCAGCCTGCGGTGCGTCAGGTGAAATTGGGGGAAGTTATAGATCGATCCGTGTTCGAACCCTCGTTGCCGCCAGACGAGTCAGTGATAGAATTCGCGCGCGCCAAGAAACTATCTCTGCCGGTACGGTTTCATGACCTAGCCAGCTTGGAGAAACGCTTTCCGATTGGTCGCTACGAGTTTCATCTATCGTTTGGCGATGTTGAGAGCCCAATTGATACGTCGCCCATTAATCCTAACAATCGCTACAGTCTTCATCTTCCGGACTATGTCAGCCCTACTTTGCTGATGGACCCGTTTTCGCCGAACGAAGACCAGCGACGTGCGAGTACGCGCATTCTCGATAAGACGGGGGAATTTGCC
>JAUIGX010000184.1 GCA_030432435.1 Alphaproteobacteria bacterium | reverse complement strand
GAAACTGGCGGTCGCAAGAACGACCTGGTCGCCCGCTTGGCGGTGGCGTTCAATCGCCGCTAGAGCACCAGGCCGGACCTGGGTCTGCATCCAGCGGCCAACGAAACCCTCTGCCCAGGCCGAGATCTCTGCCCGCGTGGCACCCGCGATAAACAAATCCAGCATACGGGCCTTTAAGGCCGCCCTGCTGGTCCGCTTCGCCACATAGGCGCCCATGGCTGCCAAAGCCACAGGAACACGGCTATAGCGCCCTGGATTGGAGCGTGTGCAGTGTAACAAAAAGGGTGTGTAGGTCCCCGACCGGGTGATTGTCCGGTCCAGGTCGAAAAAAGCGACCCGGGCCGGCGCACCTTCGATAGCGGTTTGTGTCTGGACCAATTCTTATACCCCTGCTTATTAGATATACATCTTGACCCAACGGGACAGGTCCGGAAACCCTTTGCCCACCTTGCCTTGGCGGGGGGAACCGTGTACATGACCGCGGTCCCGCTTAAGGGCTGGACCGGCAGCGGCACCCCTGGAGGTCGCGCCGTATAGCCTCAGATAAAATGCTGAAGCTATATATTTGATTTTGAAGGAGAAAACAGATGCCTAAGACCAGCACACTACAAGTGCAGGGGCGCGATCGGGCAGGTAAGGGGGCAGCCCGTGCAACACGCCGTCAGGGACTCGTCCCCGGCGTGATCTACGGCGGCCGAGAAGAAGCCACGCTGATCGCACTCGAACCTAAAATCCTTAACGGCCTGATGCACGATCCGGCTTTTAAGACCAATATCTTCGAAGTGGAGATCGCCGGCAAAAAGCAACGCACCATGGCTATGGACGTGCAGCTTGACCCCGTATCCGACAAACCGATTCATGCCGACTTCCGGCGCATCGACAAAGACACACTGGTGCGCGTGCCTGTACCCGTGCGGTTCCACAACGAACTCGCATCTCCGGGGCTCAAAGTGGGCGGCGTGCTCAACATCGTACGTCACGATGTAGAGGTTATCGGACGTCCCGATGACTTGCCCGATCATATCGACATTGACTTGACCGGGCTTGAAATCGGCGATTCCGTGCATATCCAGTCTGTGGCGCTGCCCGATGGCGTTAAACCGACCATTGCTCGTAACTTCACCATCTGCGCCGTCGCTCCGCCGACTGTCATGCTGGTGGAAGAAGATAAGTCGGCTGCCGCCGAAGGCGAAGAAGGTGCCGAGGGCGCCGCGAAAGCAGACGGCGACGCTAAAGCCGGTGCTGCCAAGCCCGACGCTGCAAAAGCCGAAAAGAAATAACCCGCGTTGTACCGGCGGTCCGCAAATGGCGGACTGCCGGTACAATGTTTCCTTCGAACTGCTTTCCTCTTAAGGGGGCCCAGCCATGCGGCTTCTGGTGGGACTGGGAAACCCCGGCGCGACCTACGCGCACAATCGACATAACATTGGATTTTTGGCGCTCGACGCAATCGCCGAGCGCTATCGCTTGTCCGCATGGCGGAAGCGATTTCAGGGCATGGTTGCGGAAGGCGTCATAGACGGCGAAAAAATCCTCGCACTGAAGCCTTCGACCTACATGAACCTTTCCGGGCAAAGCGTTGGCGAGGCTCTCCGGTTTTTCAAAGCAGCCCCCGAGGACGTTACCGTTGTCTATGACGAAATCGAGCTCGCCCCCGGCAAGGTGCGCGTCAAACGAGGTGGCGGAAGCGCCGGACACAACGGCATAAAGAGCATTGATGCTCATATCGGCAATGATTACTGGCGCGTACGCCTTGGCGTTGGACGACCTGCCGGCGCGGGAGACGTCTCAAACCACGTCTTGCAGAATTTTTCCAAAGCCGATTTAGATTGGCTGGGACCTTTCCTCGAAGCCGTCGCGGTTGCCGCTCCCCTGCTTGTCGCAGGCGAGGAGAACAAGTTTATGACGAAGGTGTCGATGCTCACAGCGCCGCCTGCGCCTAAAAATCAAAAACAAGCGGACGGCAAGATGCCCTCCGGCTCAACGGAGTCCGAATAGACATGAGTTTCAAACATGGGTTTTAATTGCGGTATCGTCGGCCTGCCCAACGTCGGCAAGTCCACACTCTTCAACGCCCTGACGGCGACAGCCGCCGCACAAGCGGCAAACTTTCCCTTTTGCACCATCGAGCCCAATGTCGGGCGCGTGGCGGTCCCTGATGAACGCCTGTCGATTATCAGCGCCATCGCCAAATCGGCCAAAATTATTCCCACCCAGCTTGAATTTGTCGATATCGCCGGTCTCGTGCGCGGCGCCAGCAAGGGCGAAGGATTGGGCAATCAGTTTCTTGCCAACATCCGCGAGGTGGATGCCATCGTCCATGTGTTGCGGTGTTTTGAAGACGGCAACGTGACCCATGTGGAAGGATCGGTTGATCCGATTCGCGATGCCGAAACAGTCGAAACGGAACTGATGATTGCTGACTTGGAAAGTCTGGAGCGGCGTGCCGACCAAACCGCGAAGAAAGCCAAGTCCGGCGACAAAGACGCCAAGGACCTCTTGACGGTGCTAGAGCCGGTTTTGGCCGCCCTCAGAGACGGTAAAACTGCGCGCAGCGTTCGCCCGACCGATCCCGCCTTGCGTAAGATCTTTGACGGCCTACAGCTTCTATCAAGCAAGCCTGTGCTGTACGCCTGCAATGTGGACGAAGGCTCGGCTGCGACCGGCAACGCGTTTTCGGCCAAGGTTGAAGAACGCGCCAAGGCCGAGAACGCGGCCTCGGTCGTCATTTCGGCCGCGATCGAAGCAGAGGTCTCGCAGCTCGAAGATGCCGCAGACCAAAAGGAGTTTCTGGAAAGCCTCGGCTTGAAGGAAACCGGCCTGACCCAGGTTATCCGCGCCGGATACGGACTGCTGGACCTTATCACCTACTTCACGGCAGGCCCGAAAGAAGCGCGCGCCTGGACCATTATGCGCGGCACCAAGGGCCCGCAAGCTGCCGCCGTCATTCATACCGACTTTGAACGCGGCTTTATCCGTGCCGAGACCATTGCCTACGACGATTTCGTCGCACTCAAGGGCGAACAGGGCGCAAAAGATGCCGGTAAGATGCGTCAGGAAGGCAAGGAGTACGTGGTGCAGGATGGCGATGTGCTGCACTTCCTATTTAACGTCTAGCTTTCGACAGCCGCTCAAAGAAGTCCGCACAAAGAAAAACCGCCGACCCTAAGGGCCGGCGGTTTTTTTATCCGTACTGAGTCTCTAACGCCTCGAGAACGATTACTTTTTCTCGAGCCGCGACCAGATACGCACCTTCAAGAGATACGCCAGGACCGTGAACAACAGCGTGTACAGCATGACTTTGATGCCCATGCTGTGGCGCGCCTCGAGGTTCGGTTCAGCGGCCCAGTGGAGAAATGCCGTGACATCTTCCGAAATCTGCTGCGCCGTAGCGGGCGTTTCGTCCGCATAGGCAACCCGGTCATCCATAATCTGGATGCCCATGCCGATCTGATGGCCCGGGAAGTATTTATTATAGCTCATCCCAGCCATTAGCTCGACGTCCGCCGGCGGATCGTCATAACCAAGCATTAGATTGTAAACGTAGTCTGGACCGTTCGCGCGTGCCTTCGTCATAAGCGACAGGTCGGGAGGCAACGCGCCGCCGTTGGCCATGCGCGCAACGGAATCGTTCGGAAACGGCGCCGGAAAATAATCAGACGCTTTGGCCGGGCGCATAAACATATCGCCGAATTCATCAGGACCGTCTTCGATCTGATACTCGGACGCAAGCGCCTTAACCTGAGCTTCGCTGTAACCCAGCGCCTCCAAATTACGGAAAGCGACGTACTTCAGAGAATGGCACGCTGAACAGACTTCACGATAAACCTGCAAGCCCCGCTGGAGTTGCTGCTTATCGAACGAGCCAAACACACCATTGAAGCTCCACTCATGCGCGGGCAAATCAATAGCTTCAGCTGCCTGGGCGTTGAGAGGAAGAGCAAGAAGAGTGGTTGCCGCCGCGGCGGCCAGAATGACCTTTTTCATGGCGTTACTCCGCGGGCTTTATGACCGGTTCGCTAATGCTTGCCGGTAGAGGTTTAGGCGTTTCGAGCCAGCCGATGACGGGCAAGAAAACGATGAAGTGCAGGAAGTACCAAGCTGTGCCGATGCGGCTGAGCACCAGCGGCAAACCTTCAGCCGGTTGCGACCCACAATACCCGAGAATGACCGCATCCACCGCGAAGATCCAGAAAAAGACCTTAAAGACCGGGCGGAATGTGGCCGAACGGATACGCGAAGTATCAAGCCACGGCAGGACGAACAAGATCAGGATGGCGCTGAACATCAACAGAACGCCGATCAGCTTGTCCGGCACCGCACGAAGAATCGCGTAGAACGGTAAGAAGTACCATTCCGGCACGATATGCGGCGGTGTAACGAGCGGATTCGCCGGAATGTAGTTATCCGCGTGGCCCAACATATTCGGCGCCCAGAAGACCACTGCAAAATAAACCAGCAGCAGAACGCCGACGCCGAACATGTCTTTCGACACATAGTAGGGATGCATCGGAATTTTGTCGGCCGGAGCTGCGTCGATACCCAGGGGATTATTCGATCCCGGAATATGCAACGCCCAGATATGCAAGACCACCACGCCCACAATGACGAAGGGCAGGAGGTAATGCAGCGAGAAGAACCGGTTCAGGGTCGGGTTATCAACCGAGAAGCCGCCCCACAGAAGCGTAACGATGTGGTCGCCGACCAGCGGAATGGCCGAGAACAGGTTGGTGATCACGGTCGCGCCCCAGAAGCTCATCTGGCCCCACGGCAGCACGTAACCCATGAACGCGGTCGCCATCATCAAAAGGAAGATGATGATGCCCATCCACCACAAGACTTCGCGCGGCGCCTTGTAGGAGCCGTAGTACATACCGCGAAAGATATGAATATAGACGACAATGAAGAAGAAACTGGCACCATTGGCGTGCATATACCGGATGATCCACCCGTAATTCACATCACGCATAATGCGCTCGACGCTGTCGAAGGCCATGTCGGCGTGCGGAGTGTAATTCATCGCCAGGAAAATGCCCGACGCGATCATGATTCCCAGCATGACAAGCGCCAGAGAGCCGAAGTTCCACCAGTAATTCAGGTTCTTCGGCACCGGGTACTTGGTGCCAATGGCATTATCGATAAAGGACACGATAGGCAGACGCTCTTCGTGCCACTCATAGGCTTTACGCCAAAAACTTTTTTCCGTGCTCATGGACTTTCCCCTTAACCGACGCGCACGGTCGTGTCGGATACGAATTCGTAGGGAGGCACCGCGAGATTAGTGGGCGCCGGCCCCCGGCGAATACGCCCGGACGTATCGTAATGCGAGCCATGACATGGGCAGAACCAGCCGCCGAAATCTCCGCGCGGCTCGGTCGATTTTGTTCCGAGCGGGATGCAGCCCAAATGCGTGCAAACGCCGACAAGGATAAGAAATTCGGGGTTCTGAACACGATCCGCATCACCCTGCGGGTCGGGCAGATCGCCCATATCGACCGTTTCGGCCGATTCGATCTCGGCGGCGGTCCGATGACGGACAAACACCGGCTTACCGCGCCAAACCACGGTTATGCCTTGACCGGCGGAGATGCCGTCGACGCTGAACTCGGTGGTGGACAATGACAATGTGTCCGCCGCCGGATTCATGCTGTCGATCAGCGGCCAGACCATCATGGCTGTGCCAATCGCACCTACCGCCACTGTCGAATGCAACAAGAAGTCACGCCGGGTTTCACCCCCCGCGTCGGCAGCATGGGCATGTGCCGTGTTTGCCATGTTCGCTATCCCTTTTCTCAACCCCTACGGCTCTTGCCGCACTGCACAGCCATGGCCCGATTTCATTCTAAGGCACGTAGAGTGCCGGAAATAGGACTGGCTCGCAGTGGCAGAACCGGAACTTTCTTAAGCCCCGCAACCGGCCACAACCGGCGGAAGCATAAGAATTTTATGCGCGGCGGGTATAGAATAAAAGGCCCCCCTTGAAAAGGCCTCTGTGCTCTGGTCTGCAATGCAATTGTGCCGACTGGGAAAACCTCCAACCGCGAATCGTTCGCAGCGCAAACGGACTCTTGAGACGGACCGCAAAATCACGCAAATCCCCAAATGGGTACGAAAACGATGCGACTTGCTCTTTATCAGCCCGATATTCCGCAGAACACGGGCGCCCTGCTCCGTCTCGGTGCCTGCTTGCAGGTTCCGGTGGACATTATCGAGCCCTGTGGATTTCCTATTGATGACAAACGCCTGCGCCGGGCTGCCATGGACTACGCAAACGCCTGCGAGATCATTCGCCACAGGTCCTGGCAGGCTTTTTACTCGAATTTCCACACCCAGCGCCGAGGCCGCCTCGTATTATTATCAACGGCTGCCACTGACAGCTTTGCCGAATATCAATTTGAGGCCGGGGATACGTTGTTGCTGGGCCGCGAAAGCGCAGGAGTACCGGCTGAAGTCCACGAGTCAGTAGATACGAGGGTCTATATTCCTATGGCGGCCGGAGCACGTTCGCTGAATGTCGTGACGGCAGCCGCTATTGTTCTGGGCGAAGGCCTGCGGCAGCAAGGGGCATTTGCGACCGAGCCGCGAGAAAAGGCTTAATTCCTGGGCTCTGTGCCCATACATGACAAGACTTTCACGCAGCGACCATAATTCTGTAAGGATGCGCGCGATACAGTTCATGAACTACGGTGGCTCCCTTCTCCCCTTTCCCAAATCGAGCCGCCGTTCAACTCCTCTGAACCTTTCCCCTTGGGTTCAGATACGCAGTAGAGCTAACGGCCCCGCCCTCCCCCTGCGGGGCCGTTACTATTTTGAGATATTATGCGTTGGCGGAGTTCACTCAGCAGAGCCTCACGAGACACTGTAAAACCAGCGTCGATCCAATGGTCCTCCATTTCGGCAAGGTAAGCGCCGACGGCCGGGCCAGGCGGCACACCGAGCGCCAGGACATCATCACCCGTTATGGGAAGGCGGCGGGGCGTCCAGTCAACCGCAGCCGTCAGAATCGATCGCCAGGAC
>JAUIGX010000183.1 GCA_030432435.1 Alphaproteobacteria bacterium | reverse complement strand
AGCGACAAGCGTGGCAATGCCTACGGCGGCACACTCGCTGGAATTGAAAGCTACACGATCAGCGCCAAAGGACTTGCCGGTCGCGGTATAATGGGCCGCGCGAAGGGCCTTTTTGCACTCGGGCTCGGGTTCTTTCAGGCCCGCAAGCTACTCGCAGAGCTGGAACCTGCTGCCGTGGTCGGCTTCGGCGGTTACGCCTCGTTCCCGACTGTCGCTGCGGCCCTCAACTTGGGTATCCCGACTGTCATCCACGAGCAAAATGCGGTGCTCGGACGCGCCAACCGGCTTGTCGCAAATCGTGTAGACCGGGTTTGCACATCGTTTGACCTAACGCGCCCTGCTCCCAAGGAGGCAAGGCTCGTGCGTACAGGCTTGCCGGTTCGCTCCGCCATCACCGATGTTCGCGACACAGCCTATGTCGCGCCACTCGCCGGCGAGCAAATTCGCATTCTTATTTTAGGCGGCAGCCAGGGCGCACGGATATTCAGCGACGTTATTCCTGAAGCTATTCGGCGACTGCCCGACGATCTAAAACAACGCATCACCTTTTCGCAGCAGTGCCGCCCCGAAGAACTCGACCGTACGCACGCCGCGTATGAAGAAGTCGGCGCCCATGTTCTTCTTCGCGCATTCTTCGACAACGTGCCGGACTTACTGCGCGAAACCCATTTGCTCATCGCACGGTCAGGGGCCTCCACGGTGGCCGAAGTCAGCGTCGCAGGCCGCCCAAGCTTACTGGTGCCCTACCCCTATGCCACCGACAATCATCAAGCCGCCAACGCAAAAGTGTTGGCGGCAGCCGGCGGGTGTTGGCACGTTCAGCAATCAGCGGCTTCGCCGGATGCGCTTGCCAAGCGTCTGACAGAATTGCTCGCTGACCCCAAGGCCATGACCCAAACCGCCAACGCGGCCGCCGCATTCGCTATTCCGGACGCTGCAGGCCGTTTAGCGGATGTTGTAACCGCCCTCATCCGCGATGAGACCGGCGCCCGCGCCGCAAAACGTGCGTCTGCCACGCCACCTATTTCTTCCGAGCCCATGAAACGAGGAGCTATCTAATGCAATCCATGCCGCTCGATATCGGCATCATTCATTTCGTCGGCATCGGCGGGATTGGTATGTCCGGCATTGCCGAAGTTATGCGCAACCTCGGTTATCAGGTGCAGGGCAGCGACATCGCCGAGAATGCCAACGTTGATCGTTTGCGAGCGCTTGGCATTATAATTGAGGTGGGACACCGCGCAGAAAATCTGGGCGATGCACGCGTCATTGTCACATCGTCGGCGGTGAAAGCCGACAATCCCGAAGTGATGGCCGCACGCAAGGCTATGCTTCCTGTCGTACGCCGCGCCGAAATGCTTGCCGAACTGATGCGCCTTAAATGGTCTATTGCCGTGGGCGGCACACATGGCAAAACAACGACTACATCCCTCGTTTCAAGCGTTCTGGATGCCGCCGATCTTGACCCAACGGTCATTAACGGCGGAATCATCAACGCTTACGGCACGAACGCACGCCTGGGCGGCGGCGACTGGATGGTTGTGGAAGCCGACGAGTCCGACGGCACCTTCATCCGTTTGCCGGCAACCATTGCCATAGTTACCAACATCGACCCAGAACATATGGATTTCTACGGCGACTTCACGCAGTTGAAAGGCGCGTTTCGCCAATTTGTCGAGAGCATTCCCTTCTACGGCTTTGGCGTATTGTGCATTGATCACCCCGAAGTCCAATCGCTTCTGCCTCAGCTCACAGATCGCAAGATCGTTACTTACGGCCTAAGTCCGGCAGCTCAGGTACGGGGCCTCAACCTTGTGCTCGATATGTCCGGCGCAAGGTTTGACGCTGCTGTCTCTGAGCGCGTCACCGGCGGCGAACGTATAATTTCCGATATTCACGTACCCATGTTCGGACAACACAACGTATTGAACGCTTTGGCTGCGGTATCCGTAGCTGCGGAAATGGGTATTCCAGACGACACCATTCGCGCTGGCTTGGCTCAATTCAAGGGTGTGAAGCGCAGGTTCTCCAAAGTCGGCGATGTGAACGGCGTTACCATCATTGACGACTATGGACATCACCCAGTCGAAATCGCCGCCGTACTGAAGGCCGCGCGGACCGCAACCAAAGGAAAAGTTGTCGCTGTCGTCCAGCCACATCGATACACCCGCCTTCAAACGCTGTTCGAAGATTTTTGTCAGTGCTTCAATGATGCTGACCACGTCATCGTTGCCGACGTTTATCCGGCCGGAGAATCACCGATCAAGGGCATCGATCGGGATGCGCTTGTCAACGGACTGCACGACCACGGACACCCGGCCGTAACCGCATTGATGTCTCCCAAACATCTAGCGGCCGTAATCGACGACATTTCAAGTCCAGGCGACATCGTCGTGTGTCTGGGTGCCGGAAACATCACAGCGTGGGCACAAGCATTGCCTACCGACCTCGCCGCGATCAGTGAGGCCGGAACCGACAAACGCGTCGGAGGCGCCGCATGATGACGGCTCGCCTGATCCGCCCCAGCCTCCTGGACCGTTTGCCACCTGTACGTGGCCGTTACGAACCTATGGCTGATTTAGGGAAGCTGTCGTGGTTTCGCGTTGGCGGTCCAGCGGAAGTGCTTTTTACGCCTGCCGATGCCGAAGACTTGAGTGCATTTCTAAAATCTCGGCCAGATGGCGTGCCGACGACCATTATCGGACTCGGCTCCAATATACTGGTCCGGGACGGCGGCGTACCTGGTGTTGTCATTCGTTTGGGCAAAGCGTTCAGCACCGTGACTACCGCCGGCCAATCTGTAAGATGCGGAGCAGGCATTGCGGACGCGAGCGTTGCCATAGCGGCACGTGATGCGGCAATCGCTGGTCTCGAGTTCCTGACGGGCATTCCCGGAACCATCGGCGGCGCCCTGCGAATGAATGCAGGAGCTTATGGGCACGAAATTAAGGACGTCTTTATCAGTGCCACAGCGCTTGATACCAGCGGCAACGTCCGCGTTCTCGCTGCCAAGGATATGGACTTTAGCTATCGCCGCACCGGTGTCGATGACGGATGGGTTTTTATAGGCGCGGAATTAAAAGGCGAACTTGGCGACCGAGAGACGATTACCTCGCGCATCCGTGAAATCAGGAACGAACGCGAAGAGAGCCAACCCACTCAGGCGCGCACCGGCGGATCAACATTCGCCAATCCCACCGGTCAGAAAGCCTGGGCCCTCATTGATGACGCCGGATGCCGCGGGCTGACATTCGGCGGTGCGCGGGTTTCGGAAAAACATACTAACTTTCTTCTCAATACCGGCACAGCCACCGCTACCGATTTGGAAAATCTCGGCGAGGACGTTCGCCGCCGCGTCCTCGATAACTCGGGTGTGAATCTGCATTGGGAAATTAAACGTATAGGGGTTGCCGCTAGCGACCCCGCAGCGATTACCGGGAGCGGCGCATTATGAGACCTAGCGCTTCCATTCGCCGGGTAACGGTTCTTTGCGGCGGCTTTTCGAAGGAACGAGAAGTTTCTCTCGTGTCCGGGCAAGCCGCTGTCAAAGCGCTCAAAGCTAAAGGATTCACCGTTACCACCATCGACATTACCCGAGACATTGGCGCCCTCGTCTCGACCCTCAACATCGCCAAACCCGACGTGGTGTTCAACGCCTTGCATGGCCGGTTTGGCGAGGACGGCTGCATTCAGGGGCTCCTAGATATGATGTCTATTCCGTACACCAGCTCAGGTCGTCTGGCTTCGGCGGCTGCGATGGATAAGCCCATTGCTAAACGCCTCTTTGCCTCCGCTGGCATTCCCGTCGCCGAGGAACGCATCGTTACAGTCGCCGAAGCCGAGAAAAGCGACGTCATGGAACGTCCCTACGTTCTCAAACCCGTCAACGAAGGCTCCAGCGTCGGCGTCAAGATCGTCCGCGACGGCGCTGACCGCCCGCCCTTGGGAGACCTAGGTCTCGCAGACAGCGACCCAATTATGGCCGAGCGATTCATCCCTGGCCGAGAAGTAACCGTTTCGGTCATGGGCAACAAACCCCTGGCGGTTACCGAAATCACTACAGACCGCGGCTTTTATGATTACGAAGCGAAATATGCCGATGGCGGGTCCGCTCACCAGCTACCCGCAAAGCTGGACAAGCCGCTCTATGACCGCGCCATGGAACTCTCTGTCGCAGCTCATAACGTTCTTGGCTGCCGCGGCATCTCACGCGCCGATCTGCGGTTCGACGGCAACGAGTTCTACATGCTCGAAGTCAATACTCAACCCGGCCTTACACCAACGTCGCTGGTTCCCGAACAAGCCGCCCATGCCGGAATAAGTTTCGAAGATTTAGTCCTTTGGATGGTGGAGCACGCACAATGCGACGCATAAGACTCCGCTCAATCTTGGCCTATTCGATTCTAGCTGGCGGTGTCGGCACCATCACCTATGCCGTAGTCGGGCCCTTGACACCCGAAATAGCAGAGGCGTTCGGTGAGGTTCGCACTGCCGCGTTGGACTTGACCACCTCTGCCGGCCTTAACCTGCAAGCCTTAACCGTGGCAGGGCGAAGCCAGACCCGCCGCGAAGACATTCTGGCCGCTCTTGATCTTGAACGAGGCGCTCCAATTCTATCCATTGATGTCACCGACGCACGCGAAGCCATCGAAAACTTGCCGTGGGTAAAAACGGCCAAGGTTGAACGTCAGCTGCCCGGTGGCGTTCACATCATGCTTGAGGAATATACCCCCTACGCACTATGGCAGCGCGGCGAACGCTACACACTGGTGGACCGCAGCGGGACAGAGATCGTAGATGTGCCCGGCGCCGATCAATCATTACCGTTAATCGTTGGTTCCGGCGCTCCACGCGAGGCCGCCGAATTTTTCGATACGGTAGAAGCCATAAATCCTGACCTGGCTTCGCGAATAGTTGCGGCTGTTCGTGTCGGTGACCGGCGATGGAATGTTCACTTCGATAATTACGAGAGCGGTGTCGCCGTAAGGCTGCCTGAAGGCGACGTCTCATTATCTTGGACCCATTTGGCCGATCTTGAACGCCAATATCGAATTCTTGAAAGAGATATTGCCTTCATTGATCTGCGTATAGACGGGCAACTGATTGTCCGGGTTAACGAACACAATGCAAACGTACCTGCCCAAGCCGGATCATCGGATATCAAATTGCCTGACACCGGCAAGCAGCAGGAAACCTGAGGGCGCCATGCGGGTATTAAGCACAATAGCAAGTTTCGAACAGAAGGAGCCACGTCACCGTGACTAAAACCATTCCACGCAATGGCACGATCGCGGCTTTGGACGTAGGCACCACTAAAGTCGCCTGCTTCATCGCCAAGATGGGCGCTGAGGACGACTTTCAAGTTGTCGGCGTTGGCCATCATCGGTCACGCGGCATGAAATGCGGCCAAGTGACAAATCTTGATGAAGCTGAAGCCGGCGTTCGTGCAGCTGTCGATGCCGCCGAACAGATGGCCGGCGAGCGCATCGACAAGGTGTTTGTGAACATGTCTTGCGGTGGACCTCAGTCCACTCGCGTAGATGTCGAACTTGCAGTTGCCGGTCATCAAATTCGCGATGCCGATGTTCGCAGGGTACTGGACCACGGGAGTTCCCAATTTGATCCGAATGATCGTGAGCTAATCCATTGCATCCCAACCGGATACTCTATCGATGGCAGTAACGGCATAATTGACCCGCGCGGCATGTACGGCGGCAAACTCGGCGTAAACATTCACCTTGTCACCGCGGCCCTCGGACCATCGCGCAACCTTGGATCCGTGATCGAACGCTGCGACCTTGATGTCGCCGAGCGTGTGGTTTCGTCCTATGCCTCAGGCGTCGCCTGTCTAGTTGAGGACGAAAAAGATCTGGGTTGCACCATCATCGACATGGGCGGCGGCACAACATCAATCGCCGTGTTCACCGAAGGTCATGTTTGCTTTGTCGAAACCATTCCCATCGGCGGGCAGCACATCACGGGCGATATTGCCAAAGGACTTTCCACGCCGGTTGCCAAAGCCGAGCGTCTCAAGACCGTCCACGGCAGCGTGCTTCAAGCGCCTGCAAACGCGCGAGATCTCATTAAAGTACCCCTCGTCGGCGAAGACGATGAAACCAGCGCCAACGAAGTGCCGAAATCCATGCTTGTACAAATCGTTCAAGCCCGCGTGGAAGAGACCCTTGAGTTGGTCCGCAGTCACCTCGACGTTTCCGGCTTCGGCAAGTCTGCCGGCCGCCGCGTCGTCTTAACCGGCGGCGCCAGTCAACTCGAAGGTCTTCGCGACCTCGCTGAACTCATACTCGACAAACAGGTACGCCTTGGACGTCCCAAGATGATCCGCGGCCTGCCAGAATCTGTGTCGGGCCCTGCCTTTTCTACTGCCGCCGGCCTGCTTCGCTACGGCCTGCGGGAACACGTTACGAGACCAGACTATGCGGTGATGCAAGCCGCCAAAAACAAAAACTCCTTTGGCCGCCTTGGCCAGTGGTTAAAGGAGAACTTCTAATGCTGGAGAGCAGACCAACGAAACGGGTTGTGGGGCGATCGACCGGTCCACCAGCCCCGCGAAACCCGAAAACAATAAGAGTGATCGATCACTCAATCGTTGCAACGAGCTTAGAAATATTTGGAGGCTGCAAATGACCATCAACATTACCGTACCTAAAACCACTATCGACGCGCAGCTAAAGCCGCGCATCACCGTCGTCGGCGTCGGCGGCGCCGGCGGTAACGCCGTCAACAACATGATCATGAGCGCCATGGAGGGCGTCGACTTCGTTGTCGCCAACACCGATGCTCAAGCTCTGGCGTCGTCCCGCACTGACCGGCGTATCCAGCTTGGCCGCGATACCACACAGGGCCTTGGCGCGGGTGCGCGCCCCGATATCGGACGTCATGCAGCCGAGGAAGCTGTCGAACTCATAGCGGCAGAACTGGAAGGCTCGCATATGGCTTTCATCACTGCCGGCATGGGTGGTGGCACCGGCACCGGTGCGGCTCCGGTCATCGCCAAAGCGGCG
>JAUIGX010000182.1 GCA_030432435.1 Alphaproteobacteria bacterium | reverse complement strand
CTTCCTCGAAAAGAACACCGATAAGTTTTTGTAAAATTTTCGAGCGAAACTCAAACGCGAGATAAAACTCAACTTCAGTGCCGCTCGTTGTAGGTGCAAATTTCCATTCATTCGTTAGAAATTCAAATGGTCCGTCGAGATACTCGACAGTAATCGCGTTCTTAGGATTCAAGCTCACGCGAGATGTGAACTTCTCGCGCACCATCTTGAAGCCAACGGCAAGGTCCGCTGTAAATTCGGTGGGAGACTCGCGCTTCCCAATCCGGCACGCAACACACCAGGGCAAAAACTCAGGGTAGCGCTCGACGTCGGCGACAAGGTCGAACACTTGCTCCGGCGTGTAGGGAAACACCCGTGTTTCGCGGTGAACCGGCATGCCTGAGTTTATGCGCTTGCAAGCTGCCGAGACCGGGCCTCGCGCAAGCGTTCAAAATCAGAGTCTGCGTGATACGATGAGCGCGTCAGCGGGCTTGCAGAAACCATAAGGAATCCTTTGGCGCGCGCGATGCGCTCGAATTCCTTAAATTCCTCTGGCGTTACAAAGCGCTCGACCGCCGCATGACGAGCGGTCGGCTGAAGGTACTGGCCGATGGTGATGAAATCGACATTAGCGGCACGCAAATCGTCCATGACCTGAAGCACTTCTTCCTTTTCTTCGCCCAGGCCAACCATAATTCCCGATTTGGTAAACATCGCCGGATCAATCTCCTTGACCCGCTCCAACAGTCTTAAACTGGTGTAGTAACGCGCGCTTGGCCGAATTTTCCGGTATAATCGCGGTACGGTTTCAAGGTTGTGATTATAGACGTCCGGCTTTGAGGCAGCCACTAAGTCAATGCAGCCCAGCTTCTTACGAAAGTCAGGGGTCAAGACTTCAATGGTGGTTTCAGGTGTTGCGGCCCGAATGGATTCAATAACCGCGACCCAATGAGCGGCCCCGCCATCATCAAGATCGTCGCGGTCCACCGATGTGATGACCACATGACGCAGGCCTAAGTTTTTAACGGCCTCCCCCACATGGGCAGGTTCGTCCGGATCAACCGCGCCGGGTCTCCCGGTCTTCACATTGCAGAACGCACACGCCCGGGTGCAAATATCCCCGAGGATCATCATGGTGGCGTGTTTTTGCGACCAGCATTCGCCGATATTTGGGCAGGCAGCCTCTTCGCATACCGTATGCAGATTCAAGTCGCGCATCAGCCGGCGTGTCGAATTGTATTCCGGTGACGTCGGCGCCTTTACCCGAAGCCAATCCGGCTTGGGCTTTCGCGCTGTCTGTTTCACGATGGGCTCTACGTTGCTCATAGGCTCTGGCTTAACTCGCTTTTAAAAATTGATCGCACGACCATAGGCGTCCAGCACCGATTCATGCATCATCTCCGACAAGGTCGGGTGCGGGAAGACCGTATGCATAAGCTCTTGCTCGGTCGTTTCAAGAGTCTTCGCAATAGCGTACCCCTGAATCATCTCGGTCACTTCGGCGCCGACCATATGCGCGCCAAGCAATTCTCCCGTTTTTTCGTCGAATACGGTTTTTACTAGTCCGTTCGTGTCGCCCAAGGCAATAGCCTTGCCGTTTGCCATAAAGGGGTAGCGCCCAACACGGACCTTGTATCCCTTATCTTTGGCGGCTTGCTCTGTAAGGCCTACACTGGCTATTTGCGGATGACAGTATGTGCAGCCTGGAATTCCTAGAGTATTGAGAGGGTGCGGATTTAGCCCTGCAATCGCTTCTACGCAAATCACGGCCTCATGGCCCGCCTTATGAGCTAACCACGGCGGGCCACATAAATCCCCAATTGCATAGACCCCAGGCTCGCCCGTTCGGCAGAAGGCGTCGATTACCACATGGGTTTTTTCCACCTTGATTTTGGTGCTCTCAAGCCCCAATTCCTCGACATTTCCGACGATTCCGACAGCGGAGATAACGCGATCAAACGTTGCTGTCTCTGTCTTGCCCCCCTGCTCTATGGTCGCCGTGACATTGTCCTTGCCCTTCTTGAGTCCCTTAACAGCAGCCTTGGTCTTGATCACCATCCCCTGCTTTTCAAACTGCTTCTGGGCGAACGCAGAAATTTCGGCATCCTCAACGGGTACGACACGGTCCAAAACCTCAACCACCGTGACGTTGGAACCAAGCGTCTGAAAGAAACTGGCGAACTCGATACCGATGGCCCCAGAGCCAATCACTAAAAGAGTCTTGGGTAGAACTTTCGGCACCATCGCATGGCGATAGGTCCAGACAAGTTCACCGTCGGCTTCCATGCCCGGGAGTTCGCGAGCCCGTGCGCCGGTCGCGAGAATAATGTTCTTGGCCGTCAGATCCGCGACCGACTTGCCATCCTTCGTGACTTTAAGTTTGCCCTTGCCCGCGAGCTTGGCGTGACCATCGAACACTGTGACCTTGTTTTTTTTCATCAAGTGTTTGACGCCGCCGTTGAGCTGGCTGGCAACCCCGCGCGACCGCTTCACCACGGCGTCAAGATCAAACCCGACATTGTCGGCTTTAAGGCCGAACTCTTTGGCCCGTTGCATCAGATGGTAGACCTCAGCCGTCCGAAGAAGAGCCTTGGTCGGGATGCAGCCCCAGTTCAAACAGATACCGCCGAGGTTTTCGCGCTCGACTATGGCTGTCTTCATTCCAAGCTGGGAAGCGCGGATCGCAGCGGTGTAGCCGCCCGGGCCGCCACCGACGACAATAAGATCAAATTGGGTATCTGCCATAACGCGCCTTACAACAACATCCGCAGGGGATTTTCGATATTACTTTGGAAAGCTTGCAGAAACTCAGCACCGACAGCACCGTCCACAACCCGGTGATCGCACGACAATGTGCAGGTCATCATGTTCGCAATCACGACAGCGCCATCGGATACGATAGGGCGTTGCTCCCCTTTACCCACAGCAAGAATGCAGACCTGCGGCGGATTGATGACCGCTGAAAATTCGCGGATACCGAACATTCCGAGGTTCGAGACCGAGAACCCGCCACCCTGGAATTCCTCGGGCTTGAGCTTTTTATCGCGGGCCCTTCCCGCCAAATCTTTTACTTCCGATGAAATGGCGCCAAGGCCCTTTTTATCCGCGCCGCGAACAATCGGCGTGATTAGGCCTTCAGGCGTCGAAACCGCCACTGAAATATCCACGTTGTCGTAAAGCCGAACCGCCTCTTCCGTCCATGTCGCATTGGCCTGAGGCACTTTGCGTAACGCCAAAGCGCACGCCTTGATCACAAAGTCATTGACCGAGACCTTGTAGCCATCGTCTCCGTTGCCGTTGATATCCTTACGGAGCTTCAGCAAGTCATCAATGCGACAGTCGATGGTTAAGTAGAAATGTGGAATGGTGCTCTTGGCTTCCACTAGACGGCGCGCGATCGTTTTGCGCATGCCGCTGTTCGGAACTTCGGTATAAGGCTGACCGTAGTCCGGCACTGGACCTGCCTGTGTGGATTTAGACCCCGCCGCCGATGCCGGTGATCGCAGCGCCCCTCCTTCGCTGATCGCTTTTTCCACATCTTTCTTAACGATGCGGCCGTTAGGTCCGCTTCCGCTGACTTTAGCGAGATCAAGCTTTGTTTCGGCGGCTATGCGTTTAGCGAGTGGGCTGGCAAAAACACGATCGCCTGATCGCGGCCCTGGATTTTTGGACTCTAAATTCTTCGAGGAATCCTTTACGGCCGCCTGCGCTACGGGTTTCTGCTGCTCACTTTCTTTGACACCGGTTTTTTCATTGGCGGGAGTTTCTTTTCGGATTTCCGATCCTTCGGCGGCAGCTTTTTCTTTGGGCTTTTCTTTTTTGCTAATGTCATCGGAACTTTCTCCTTCTTCAAGCAGAACTCCAATGGGTTGATTGACCGCGATGCCCTCGCTGCCTTCCTTAACCAGAATCTTACCCAGCGTGCCTTCGTCTACCGCCTCCATTTCCATAGTAGCTTTATCTGTTTCAATCTCGGCGATGAGATCGCCGCTCTTGATCCTATCGCCTTCTTTCTTCAACCACTTGGCAAGCTTGCCTTCGGTCATCGTCGGCGACAGCGCAGGCATGAGGATTTCTATGGGCATCGGGCTTCCTTAGCGATAACAGGCAGCTTTAGCTGCCTCCACGATGTCTTCCACCTGGGGAAGTGCCATCGCTTCCAAGTTCGCGGCGTAAGGCATCGGCACGTCCTTGCCCGCCACACGAGCAACAGGCGCGTCAAGGTGATCGAAAGCCTGCTCCATGACAACGGCCGCGACCTCCGATCCGATACCAGAGAACGCCCAGCCCTCCTCGCATGTGACACAGCGATTTGTCTTATGCAGCGATTTAATAATCGTTTCTGTATCCAGAGGCCGAATGGTTCTCAGGTTAATAACTTCCGCGTCGATCCCATCTTCAGCAAGTTTCTCTGCCGCTTGCAGCGCTTTGCTCACCATGATTGAGAATGCGACAATGGTAACATCAGCGCCGGCGCGTTCGATTTTGGCTTTGCCCAATGGCAGCACGAAGTCTGCGACATCCGGGACCGGAAAGCTTTGACCGTAGAGTATTTCGTTTTCTAAAAACACAACCGGATTTGGATCACGGATCGCCGCTTTCAACAGCCCCTTCGCATCGGCGGCAGACCAGGGTGCAACAACCTTGAGCCCCGGCACATGAGCATACCAACTTGCAAAGCACTGTGAGTGCTGGGCGCCAACTCTTGCGGCGGCTCCGTTCGGGCCGCGGAACACCATCGGACTGCCCATCTGTCCACCGGACATATACAATGTCTTTGCGGCCGAATTGACGATGTGATCCATCGCCTGCATCGCGAAGTTAAAGGTCATGAACTCTACGATTGGCCGAAGCCCGGCAAATGCCGCACCTACGCCCAAACCCGTAAATCCGTGCTCCGTGATCGGGGTATCAATTATACGCTTTGCGCCGAACTCTTCGAGCAGCCCCTGACTGACTTTATAGGCACCTTGATATTCGCCCACTTCTTCGCCCATAAGAAACACACGCGGGTCCGCCCGCATTTCTTCGGCCATTGCATCGCGCAAAGCTTCTCGAACGGTTTGAGTCTTCCACGTGGAATACTGCGCATCGTCGGGCTCTCCCCCCGCAGCAGATTTAGGTTGCGGTGGGGCTTGTGGGCGTTCTTTGCCGCTCTTTTCAGTCTCCTGTGTCGGTTCGTCGTTCGAATCATCAGTGCCGCCAGAGTCTTCTTTCGCATCTTCAGAAGATTTTTCCACAGATTTTCCCGCGGGTTTCTTCTCGTTTTCCCGAGAAGGCTCTGCGTCGTCGGCGCTTTCACCCTCGCCAAGCAAAACGGCAATAGGCTTGTTCACCGCAACGCCTTCGGTGCCTTCCTCAATTAAAATTTTACCAATGACTCCATCGTCCACAGCTTCCATTTCCATGGTCGCTTTGTCCGTTTCAATCTCAGCAAGCATATCGCCGCTGCTCACCTTATCGCCTTCCTTCACCAGCCATTTGGCGAGTTTACCTTCGGTCATCGTCGGCGAAAGCGCAGGCATCAAAATATCAGTGGCCATAAATCAGTTCCTTGTGCCCGTCACGCCGCCACAAAAATGTCGGTCCACAGCTCCGACGGATCCGGCTCCGGACTTTCCTGGGCGAATTCGGCCGCAGCAATTACCTGGTCTTTGATCTCTTTATCGAGCGCTTTGAATTCGTCCTCGCCCATGGCTTTCATTTCGAGCAACACGTGCCTAATGCGATCAATCGGATCATGTTCCGTCCGCATCTTCTGCAGCTCTTCCTTCGTCCGATACTTGGCTGGGTCGGACATAGAGTGGCCACGGTAACGATATGTCTTTGCCTCAATCAGCACCGGTCCCTTGCCGGTCCGGACGTATTCAGTCGCTTCCATACCCGCGTCTCGGACGGCCACAACGTCCATCCCGTCCACCGCCATCGTTTTGACGTTGTACGGCTGACCACGGCTCGCAAGATCCGTCGATGCAGAGGCCCTCTCAACAGAGGTCCCCATGCCGTACTTGTTATTCTCGACGATGTAGATCACCGGCAAGTGCCAAAGGGAGGCCATGTTCAACGACTCATAAACCTGTCCCTGGTTAAATGCGCCGTCGCCCAGGTAGGTTAAACAAAGACCGCCATCACCGTTGTACTGGTGCGCGAACGCGAGCCCGGTTCCAATCGGAACCTGCGCGCCGACGATGCCGTGCCCGCCAAAAAAACCTTTCTCGCGGCTGAACATATGCATCGAGCCGCCTTTGCCTTTGGAATATCCGGTGGCACGGCCCGTCAGTTCGGCCATGACGCCTTTAGGGTCCATTCCACAAGCGAGCATATGCCCGTGGTCGCGGTAACTGGTCACCACGGTGTCGGTCGGCTGCGTGCAGGCCTGCATGCCCACAACTACAGCTTCCTGGCCAATGTACAGATGGCAAAAACCGCCAATAAGACCCATGCCGTAAAGCTGACCAGCGCGCTCCTCGAAGCGGCGAATGAGCAACATATCTTTATAGAAAGCCTTCAGTGTTTCAGCTGAAGCAGACGAACTCGCAGACCGCGCTTTGGGCTTGCTCTTTTTCGTCCCTTTTTTGGGTGCCATACGTCCTCCCGAGGCAGCCACAGCCGCCCATCAAAGCTACCTAATCGCCTCAACGCTTAAGTGGCTTTGTACACTTTAGCGTCTGCGGATTGCTTTAGGTGACAGTACTACAGCGGGTAAAACAAGAGGTAAGTGGCTGCATTGCATAGCGCAATTACAATATTAACTTATTTTGAGTTAATAATTGGGGCTATCGCGGCGCACTCACCCCAGTCGATGCACGATATGCGCCATATTTTCGATAGCTAAATATGTAATAAAAACGCGCCAGGTCGAGAATGTTAAAAGTTTCTCTGGCCTGTACCTTGCTCCGGGTCCGGAACGATGACGTCATTTGGATGGATCGCACCAAGCATAAGCCGGGACCGCTCTTCGAGCATATCACGGTCCAAACTTTCTGGGCGCAACAGGGCCACGCGGTGCTCCAGGGCCTCTTTTTCAGAGGTAACCGCCGCAAGATCTAGATCAGCGCGTTCGATCTCGTACCGCAAATTCCACCAGGCGA
>JAUIGX010000181.1 GCA_030432435.1 Alphaproteobacteria bacterium | reverse complement strand
AACGTTGGGGGTGATGTGAGCCGATATCACATCCGCGGCGTCCTGCGGAGTGTGCACAGTGTGATTGAACTTCTTGAGCAGAAACCGCTCTCCCCAGGTGGGAATCGGATCATAGTTCAAAGTCGGTACGTTCAGGAGCGCAGCTTCTAAGCCTGTCGTCGAGTTGGAATGAACGACAAGTGTTGCGCTCTTAATCCAGGGCAACGATGCGGACCCTTCCACTACCTCAACTTTAGGGAATTCATCACGCCACATCTGGGCGCGCTCGGATGGATGAGGACGGATCACCACCCTGTGCAGAGGCGCTGTTGCGCGAATCAGGGCCTTGAACGCCTCGAGTCCCAATCGCTCAACATCTAGCCTTATGCGGGCCTCGTCCGCTGTAATATCAGCTCCGCTCTGCAATGCTTTCAAAGCGGCGCTCGGATCTCCCCACAGAGAATTCACGATGCCGAATCCAGTATTAAATAGAATATAGGGCGACCCTCCTATCGGCTCTATATCCGCTGTTTTTATTGCTTCGAGCCTTGGCGAACCGGTCACGGTCAACTTTGCCGCATGCCGTGGAAACGCTTCCTTGAGCATTGCTTTATGGTCGTCGCTATCGACCAGGAACGTGCGGCAGATATCTAGGGCGCTTTCGGAAACGTTGATGAGAGGGTCAACAAGCGGCAAAGCCTCTTCGTCCGAGCCGACAACAAGATGGTTGCCGTCCGAGACCCACCTCATGGCTTTCGCCTGAGCTTGATTCGACGTGCAAAAGAGATAGCAACCGGAGAGGTTGATATGGGCTTTGGCGTTGGCAACAAGCGCCCACACTTGGCCGACTACAGCCGAGTAGCCCTCGTTCAATAAGTGGGATGCTATGAGAAGTCGAGATTCTAGGTCGCGACCCTTTAACTCACAGCAAAGATAAGCAGTGCAGTGCATGAAAAACGATTAGCATGTCCGTATAGAGGCAGCAAAGAAAGCGCACTAGGAGTGGTGGCTTAGCCCTCGGTTCGGTCGATATTCCATTGTTGTACGGTGTCAGCCGGCATTGGCTTAGCAATGAAATAACCTTGCACCATATCAACTCCGGCCGCTTCAAGGATGTTCCAGTCCTCCTGCGTTTCGGCGCCTTCCGCTACTACGGTCATGCTGAGTGCGCGGCCTAACTGGACTGTGCCATCCAAAATAGCGCGGGCTTTCTCGTTCTCTGCGGCGCCATTCACAAATGCGCGGTCGATCTTTAGTTCGGCAAAGGGAACTTTGCGCAATTGATCCATAGATGAATATCCTGTGCCGAAATCGTCGATAGACAGTGTAAAGCCCTTCATGCGCAGGCGCGTTAGAATTTCGAGCGTATTGGCCAGATCTTGAAAGAGTCCAGACTCCGTAATTTCGAGGACGATCTGCTGAGTATCGATTCCTAACTCTTCCGCTTTGCCGGCAATGCGGTCTGGGAACTCCAAGTCTACGAGCATATAGGCGGAAAGGTTTACGCTGACCTTCGGCGCAAATCCGTCTATGGACCACGTGGCACATTGCTCCAAAGCTAATGTCGCGATCTGCTCCGTCAAAGCCTTGATTTTTCCGCTCTTCTCCGCAGCGTCAATGAAGGCTCCGGGAGGGAGCAATCCATGCTCGGGATGCTGCCAGCGCACGAGCGCTTCGACCCCAACAAGCTTACGGCCGGCAACCGAAATTTTCGGTTGATAATGCAGTAGAAATTGTCGTTCTGCGATGGCCTGCTCCATATCTTGAATGATCTCAAGAGCGTCTGTATTTCTTGGCTTCTGTTCTGGCTCCAGAAATCGTAGCAACAGATGGGAAAGGCTTTCCGCTGTAATAGGCTTTTTGATCGTACCCAACACTCTAAGGTTTCTGGCGCGCGCGGTATCTTGCGCGCCTTGCAACAAGGCAGCCTCGCCGCCGCTAACAAATATTAGGGCAGGCTTTCGAGAAAGGTCGGCTGCATGACGGACAAACTGAATCCCGTCCATCTTGGGCATCATTAAGTCGCAAAGTACGACATCAATATCGCAGTCCGGGGCGGACAAGATATCTAGTGCGGTTTGTCCGCTCTCAGCTTCCGTTACATCCTCATACCCGGCCGACCGCAACGCAACCCGGCCAATTTTTCGGGCCAAATCGCTATCGTCCATTAGTAGAAGTTTCGGAACAATCGTCTTATTCACAGCGCTACCGATCCCTTTTTCACTTCTCTACTTTTTGTTGCAGTTCTGCCCGTCATTATATTGATAGTCATATTACGCGATTTCTATGATCGGTTACAAAATCTTCAACGGCTCGTATTGCCGACGCGCTGCGGGTTTTAAATTCACCGATCCCTTTTTTATCATTGCTCATCACCGCAGTTTCCAGGGCGGCGTAAAGATTTCCGAGGTCTATCGCGCCCATGCTCTTCGCATCGCCTTTTGCCTTATGTGCGGCGGCTTTTACTCGCGCTTGATCGTTTTCTTCCAGGGCCTTGTTGACGGTTTCGAGGGCGGCCCGAGCGGTGGGAACAAATTCTTCTAAAAGCTCATTTTGTAGTGCAGGGTCGTCGACCCCCAAAATTTTTGTGAGAGCGTCAAGGTTAACGGCTGGTGCGCTGGATTGTTTCGCAGCCATTTGGGGAGAGGGGTCTGAATTAGTCTGCGCGCACCATTTCACTAGGACATCAGCAAGACGAGCTAGAGTCGCCGGCTTGCTGACAAAATCATCCATACCTGCAGCTCTGCATTTTTCTTCATCGTCACGGAACGCATTTGCAGTCAGCGCAATGATGGGCAGGTGATGGCCTTTATTCTCATGAGTTTCGTTGGCGCGCACGGCTCGTGTAAACTCGAAGCCGTTCATAATCGGCATCGAGCAGTCACAAAGAACACAATCGAAGTCTTGCCACTCTAAAGCTTCCAGGCCTTTATTTCCGTCGGGGACGACAACAAAATCGACGTCAAATGTTCGTAGCTGTCGGCTGATAATCGTTTGATTGATGACGCTGTCTTCCAGAACCAGAATGTTTCTACCCTTGAGGAGCTTGTGCGCCTCGACGAAATCCAGCGACTTGGATTCAAGCGTTTCAGCGGCGGAGGTTTGGTCCAAGACGATTTTGATGTTGCGATCCATATCCGGTCCCAACATCGCCTCATCAAAGAGGAGGGAGAATCCTTGCCGCAACGCTCGCCGGTGCCAATGTCGTCTCTTCTCAGTGCAGAAACAAATAGAGACGGTTTCAAGGTTTCTAAGATCATGTGTTAAATCTGTCCAATCTTCACCCTGATCGCGGAAATGAACAACGTTTAAATGAATAGGCTGCTCATCGATAACCGCTTGTCTTGCTTTTACACGGCCTTCTTCTGCAGTGCTTGCCCGAATGATCATCGCCTTCCGGGCTTTAAAATACCTTTCCACCGAAAGAATGTTTTGATCTTCTCCGATTAAAAGAACCTTGGTCGTGGATAAGTCGGGTTGAGGTGTCGGCTGCGTGGGAACGACAATGGGCGCGGGGAATTCAAACCAAAAACTGGCACCTTCACCGCGGACGCCTTCGCATCCGATTGATCCGCCGAACGCCTCTACCAGAGTTTTACATATAGACAATCCGAGTCCGGTGCCCTTTATAAAACCTCTATTGGGGTTTCCTTGAACAAAGGGTTCAAATAGCTCCTGTGCAATTTCCGGCGCAAATCCCGAACCGGAATCGTGGATCTCGTAGCGCAGCATGTGCTCGCCGTCATGGCGCGTGTTGGTAGTGAGGCGTACCTGAACGCCCCCCTGTTCGGTAAAATTAACGGCGTTGCCGATGAGATTGAGAAGGATTTGGCGCACGCGGGCTTTGTCGCCGCGCACACTTCTAGGCAAATTATCTGCGTATACCGCGGTCACAAAACTGCTTTTCTGACGTGCAATGCTTTGGAGAACATCGACTGCAGTTGCCATAACTTCAGCTGGATCAAAGTCGCTGGTCTCGATTGTGAGTTTTCCAGCCTCAATTTTTGAGAAATCGAGAATATTTCCAATCAAGGCAAGCAAAGCCTTTGAGGCATTATCGGCAGATTCAATGAATTCGGCCTGATCATTATCGACGTGGGTTCGCGCGAGTAGTTCTAAATTCCCAATGATACTATTGAGCGGCGTGCGAATTTCATGGCTCATGCTGGTAAGAAACTCGGACTTAGCTGCCGTGGCCTGGCGGGCCGCTTCGGCCAGTTTCAGATCAGAAATATCAAACATAATGATCGGAACCCGCTTAGCGTCCTCGCTGGAGCCGGGAATTAGAAGAGACATTAATCCGGGGATTCGAGTTCCATCCGCTGCAATGAACTCGGTTTCCTTGCGCATGCGTTTTTGGCCCGACGCGATAGCGTCAGCGATGTCCAGCGACCATGCCAGAGCCACGTCCCGGCTGGCATCTACAATGCGCTCGACAGTTTGACCGGACTGGCGTCCGAACATCGTGAGCGCGGCAGTGTTCATTCTGTTGACTCGGGTGAGGTTCGTAACTTCAGCCGCACGGTCGTCTGACCGGGCTACATACTCACGTAAATTAGCGTAGCCGTCGTTCTGCACTTTATGAACAAGATTGAAGATGCCGGAATAGTCCATATCGATAATGGCCACTTCGGAACTGTCAAACATGCTTTCATAAATGCTGTTGGCCTCTTTCAGCCTTTGGTCGGTTTCAAGTTGTTCGGTAACGTCGTGGCATAATGATATATAGTGGAGTTCATCATTGTCGTTGCGATCTTCAATGGTGTTAACTCTGACCGCGCGCCTCTCGCCGCTGGGCCAGACATGAGTCGCCATAGCACTTACGACCGCGGTTTTGGAAGTTTCACTTGCTATACGAGCGGTAACCTCGTGCTCATGAGGAGCGATGAAGTCTGTAAGATGTCGACCGATCATTTCCCACGGGACGTCTTGGCCCGCCATCCGGGCGTACGGTGCGTTTGCCTCCAAGATACGGCCTTGCGCATCTGCCACGACAAATCCCACAGACAATTCATGCAGCAATTTGTGATAGCGCTGCTCTTTCTCGTGGAGATCTTTATTGGCTTCTTTTAGTTCAGAGGATTTTCTTTGTATATCATTGGCCATGCGCTCGAAGGTGCGCGCTAAGATGCCGATTTCTCCATGCGCGTTGGCCGGAAGCGGCAGCGTTCTACCTTCGGACAAGGCTTCGGCAGCCTCCGTAATTACCTGCACGGGCTTTGCCAAGGAGCGTGCAAGGAAAACAGCAAGTATAGTGGCGAGCACAGCAACGGTAAGGACGACGAGACCTGTCGATTGCGCGGCCGTTATTAATTTCTTGTAGAACGTGTCGGCAGGAATCGTTTGAACAACTATGGCGCGGCGTTGACCGGCGGGTGCGACAGCTGAGGTGACGGCTACAAAACTGCGGCCATCGTTATCGTCTATATCGAGCTCTATCGTGGACTCGGTAGCTAAAGCCTCTATTAAAGATGGAAAGTCATCTCGCAGATTAAAATCGTGTCCTAGATCGAAACCAAAGGTACGTGCGCGGTCCGGGTGGAGCAAATAGCTGCCATTTTCATCAACTACATAGAGGTGAGCATCATCGCGAGCTTGTGCTTGAAGGTCCGCAAAGACATTCCGCATGTCTATGTTTATGATGAGAAAACCAAATTCGCGTCCGTCCGAAGACCGGACCGATTTTGCAATGCGAAGCACCGGGATATGGGGTACTTGAACTTTGCCGTATTCACGATTGAGTTCAATACCGGATATGTAAACATCGTCGGTCGCAAGCTTCAATGCCTCGGCAAAGTAATCTTCGTTCCCTTTTTCCTGAAGTTCATCCTCGCCGATTATGCGTACGCCGCCATTTTCTATATCTTTGTCGGCACGAACCAATTCGCGACCATTGTTTTCGATGCCGATAAGTCGGAATTGCAAGTAGTCCGGCTTAGCTTTTAGCTGGGCCGCAAAATATTCGGCGAGGAGTGCTTTCCAGGCTGGTGTTGATGTATCGCTGTCGGCAATTTCGTCGACGGCGGGAAACGAGCTAGCGGCGGTTACGTCACGTTCAGCCTGGAGGACATGTGATATGAAATTCTCTGAAAGTTTAGCTGTTTGGTCTTGGGCTATTTCTGAATCGGCATCGATGATCCTCGGCACTAGGTCGGCGTAAAGCACGAGGCCTATCGCCCCCGCTGTAAACAAAGAGAGAGTGACCATAACAAGCAATAAACGGGCCGATAGTTTCATGGCCTATATTCGCAGTCGGAGGAAATGGCGCGCGGGATGACACGTGACTGTTGGCGGCATATCCGTTGGGGTAAGCTGAGCAGGCGAATGCGCGGAAAAGTAGAGTCGTGTGCGGGAGCTGAATCGGGCAGCCGATGGCTCCGTTCCACAGTGCTAGCGGCATCGTTCCCGTACCACATCTCTCCATCCCAACCCTGATTGGGCTCCTATTCTCATTAGGCTAGCTGCGCGGCAGCTAAACACAAGCGCGATAAAGTTTCGTAATTATACTTCCACGTTAACATGTTTGTATCGAGTAGAAACTAAAAGTCTAAAAATATGGGTTTAGATTTCGACTTATGCATCTAGGGGCGGGGACAAGACGAATACCTAACGCTAAGTCTCGGAGCGACTGAGCGGCCGACTGTCATTTCCGAAAAAGACCTAAACCTTGAGTTGAACAAGGCTGATCGGAATAGCTTTCGCTGTCGGTTGTTTCGCGACTCGTGTCTAATTTTCACCAAGGCTATTGATGCGACATACGTCTTCGAACCAGCAAAAGTACTGTTTAAACTTGAGAAATTTATATGTTTCGCCATGTAAACCCGTCACGCCGATGGCGGATTTTCCCAACGGGAAGGCTGTTTAGATTGTCTCGTAACTACTCGTATGCTTAGTCAGTTTTCAGTTTGATAGCGGGTTAAAAAGGTGAACAGAGATCGCGGATGCTTTCGTATATATCCTGGGAAGTGAATGCGAAAATGGGTGCCGTACATATGTGGGGTGGACGAATGATCTAGAGCGTCGCCTGTCTCGCCATAATGCAGGTACCGGAGCTCGCTCTACACGTGGCCGGATCTGGCGCCTCTTGTACGCTGAAAAATATAA
>JAUIGX010000180.1 GCA_030432435.1 Alphaproteobacteria bacterium | reverse complement strand
ATCGCAATGCAGGCTAGAAAGATGCGAAAGCCGCGCAATCCACCGCGCAGCTCCCGCAAGGCGAAGCGTAAGGAAAGCGGCAGACTCTGCATAGCTTATCTCCCTGTGGCCCCCGGGGCGTCGGAAAGTCCTTCACCTACGATAAGGCCGTCGGCAATACGCACCACACGATCACAGCGTTTTGCCAAACCGAGGTCATGGGTGATCAACACTAATGTCGTGTTGCTCTTGTCGTGTAGCTCGAAAAGAAGATCAATAATTTGCTGACCGGTCCCTCCGTCCAAATTGCCCGTGGGTTCGTCCGCGAGGAGGATTTTCGGCTTTACGGCAAAAGCGCGCGCCAACGCTACGCGTTGCTGTTCACCGCCCGACAACTGGCCGGGGTAGTGGTCAATCCGGTGGCCGAGTCCGACCGCTTTTAATTGTTCCTCCGCCCGATCAAATGCATCTCGCAATCCAGCGAACTCTAGAGGCACAGCAACGTTCTCGAGTGCACTCATGGTTGGAATAAGGTGAAACGACTGAAAAACGATTCCAACGGCGTCACGGCGAAAGAGGGCCAACGCGTCTTCATCCAGGGCAGCATAATCCGTCCCCGCCACTTCCACGCGGCCCGACGAAATTCGCTCCAGGCCGGCAACGATCATGAGCATCGTTGTTTTGCCGGATCCTGATGGCCCAACGACGCCAAGAGCTGTCCCTGCGCTGACATTTAAATCCACACCTCGCAGGATGTTGACCGGCCCGGCCGGTCCATCCAAAGTAAGGTGAACTTGGTTCAGTGCGATGGCAGCAGGAGCCACGGGGTCTATTGCGGCAGCCGAGTTGTGGTTGGTCGCGAGAGTGTCCATATGATGCACGGGTCCGATGGGAAATTGACGGATGTTTATGACGGCGTTTCATACCATGTACACGCGACGATTGTTATCGCACAGATCATTGATACAGAAAGCGTTATTGGTTCTTTTTGTAACAGTCGCCGGCGTTTGGGGTGACCTGCCCGGGTTACATATCAATGGCGCCCACGGGGCGGATGCCTCTGAAACCGGAACTGTCCGTATATTGGCCTTCGGCGACAGCCTGACGGCCGGATACGGACTTGATGATCCGTCAAAAGCCTTTCCGGCTCAGCTGGAAGAGCGTCTCAAAAGCAAAGGTTACAATGTTGTTATCCTGCAGGCCGGTGTCTCCGGCGATACGACAAGTGGCGGCCGCTCGCGTCTCGACTGGTCATTGGCGGAAAAGCCCGATGCGGTGATAGTCGCCCTGGGGGGGAACGATGCTTTGCGCGCGGTCGACCCGGCGATCACTGCCGACAATATGGATTTCATTGTGCGGCGAATTCAGAAGGACGGCATTCCGGTTCTCGTCGCAGGAATGCTGGCCCCACCCAATCTTGGACGTGATTACGGCGAGCGATTTAATGCAGTGTTTTCGGACGTTGCGGAAGATACCGGCGCGTTGCTCTACCCATTTTTTCTGGATGGTGTCGTTGCCGACCCGAAGCTAAATCAGGATGACCGCATTCATCCAACTGCCGAAGGCATTGCGGTCATTGTGTCGCGCATCCTTCCTTTTGTTGAAAAACTCATTGAGCGCGTAAAAGAAAACAAGCCCGCAAATCAAGCGGCTTCCTCCGCCGGATAAGCGGCACAAGAGAAGCGCTTCTGTTATGATCCGCCTCTTTGTCGGCTTACAGCTTCCAGACAACGTCGTCGCTCGGCTCCAGCTCATGTGCAATGGATTACCGGGTGCGCGCTGGGTGGAACCTGCCAATATGCATGTCACCCTGCGGTTTATTGGCGAAGTTGACGAACATGACGCCGAAGATCTTGATCGTTGGCTTGCAGGGGTAATTGTGCCGCCTTTTGATATGGAGTTCCAGGGTCTGGGAACGTTTGGTCAGGGTCATAAAATTCGCGCGCTTTGGGTCGGTGTTGTTTCCTCGCCGCCGTTAAGTCGTCTTCAAGCCAGAGTAGAGTCTGCTCTCGTGCGTTCGGGTCAGCCGCCAGAGATGCGTAAATTTACGCCGCACGTCACTTTGGCGAAGTTCTCGCACCCCGGTCCGCCGCGTCTTCAATCGTTTGTCGAAGGAAACAATTTGTTTCGGTCCGGTCCGTTCCGCGTAGATCGGTTTACGTTATTTGAAAGCTGTCTTGGCAAAGGTGGTGCAGTTTACACGCCGCTTGCGCACTACGAACTGTCCTAGACTCCGAAGCGCTGTAGCGTTCGTTCGATAGAACTCACGTAAGATCCGCCGAACAATCTCGCATGCACTAATAGCGGATATAGATTGTAGATGTCGCACCGCTCTTCGAAAAAGCCCGGTGTCAGTCCTCGCAGGTCAGCGTACCGGCGAAAAAAGGGCTCGCTAAAAGTTCCAAATAGTGTGGTGAACGCGAGCTCTATTTCAGGATCGCCGTAATAAATCGCTGGATCAACAAATCCGGATATCGTCGCGCGGCCTACCAAGATATTTCCCGTCCATAGGTCTCCGTGCAAAAGGGACGGCGCCGCCGGTTCGGCAAGCCATTTGTCGAGCTGGCTACATAGTGTCTCCAGGCGGCGCAGGGTTTCAGCAGGCAGCCGTCCAGCATCGCGAGCTTGTCTTCCCATGTACATCAAGCGGTGATCACGAAAAAACGTCAGCCAGGAACTTTCACGCGTGTTCTGTTGCAACAGCCCGCCGATTAAAGTGTCGCGAGAAAAACCAAAAGTAGCTGCGGATATATCGTGCAACGCGGCTATATGGTGCGCAGCATCTTCTTCCGCCGCGGCTGTCATAGTTTCGCCGCCTGAAATAAAATCCATAAGCAAAAGGTGATCGTCGGCAAATAAAACCGCCGGTACGGGCAACCGGGAATTTTTGCTAAGAAACTCCAGCATAAAGCCTTCGAGGGCTAACCCCGGCGCAGTGCCGCTTCCGATCTTCGCCACAAGCTTGCGACCGTCGTCGAGAGTCAGGAGCCGGACATCGCCAACACAACCTCCCGATAGAGAAGATTCACGGACCACCTCCGTGTGCAGAATATCCCGCACCCGGCCCTTGAATTCGCTCACGCGGGCTTTCTGGAGCGCTGCTTGATCTGTTCGATCAGCGCGGCGGTCGCTTGTTCGACCATATCGAGCACGTCTTCAAATCCGTGCGCGCCGCCGTAATAGGGGTCGGGTACATCCTTGAGTTCTGCCGACGGATGGTAGTCCAGAAATAATCGCACTTCCGCCCGCGCGCCGTTGGGCTGAAGGGCTTGCAGATGGGCAAAATGGCCACGGTCCATCGCCAGGATCAGATCAAACGCCTGAAAATCCTCGGTACGTACGCGTCGGGCACGCTGGCCGGATAAATCGATGCCGCGATTTGCCGCTGCTTGCACCGTGCGCGAGTCCGGCGGCTCGCCCACGTGGTAGCTGTGCGTGCCCGCTGAGTCGGCCACAACATCGGCTTCGAGCCCGGCAGCGTTCGCAAGGTGGCGGAAAACGCCTTCGGCGGTGGGCGAGCGGCAGATGTTGCCCGTGCATACAAACAAGACCTTGAACATTTTGTCGGCTTTGCTCCGAAGCGGTTGGGCCGTTAGCATGTATCCGCAAAATTGTTACGGTCAAATATCATGCCTGAATCTTCGCCTTTACCCAAGCCATCGCTGGAGAACAACTCCTGCGAAATCCAGACGGAGTTTGTTCCGCCGAAAGACGCCTCGATTGTAATTCTTACGGGCGCAGGGATCTCCAAGGAGTCGGGTCTTGATACATTTCGTGATGCGGACGGTATCTGGTCAAAAGTCCGCTGGGAGGATGTCGCAACACCTGAAGCCTTCGCCCGAGATCCCGAGCGTGTCCACGCGTTTTACAATATGCGGCGGGCACGGACCCGCTCGATGGATATTCAGCCCAATGCCGCCCATGCGGCACTTGCGCGTTTGGAAGCGGTGTGGCCCGGCCAAGTTCTGATCATTACGCAGAACGTCGATTCTCTTCATGAGCAAGCTGGGTCAAAGAATCTCATTCATATGCATGGAGTTTACGGTAAAGCCCGCTGCAATTTCTGTGATCATGTCGTCGAGTGGGTGGGTGATATGTCCGTGCAGGATGTATGCGTCGGTTGTGCGCACGCTGGAGGGTTGCGTCCCAATGTAGTGTGGTTCGGCGAAATGCCCATGGGTCTTGATGATATTCAAGAAGCGCTCGCCGGTTGCGATCTGTTTATATCCATCGGCACATCCGGCAACGTCTATCCGGCCGCCGGTTTTGTCGCGATGACACGGCGGTTGGAGCGGGCTCATACGGTAGAGTTAAATCTCGAACCGTCATCGGGCGCATCGCTGTTTCATGAAACGCATCACGGACCGGCCACAGCTATTGTGCCTGTCTATGTAGACGCCTTGCTTGCCGCCGTATGAGTTCTCTTGCCAGAACGTTGAAAGACGCCCGTGCGTGTACCGTCTGCGCTCACGAACTACCGCTCGGTCCGCGCCCCGTTCTCAAGGCGTCAGCGACTGCCGGGCTTTTGATTATCGGTCAGGCCCCTGGCACGAAGGTTCATGAAAGTGGGGTGCCATGGGACGATCGGTCCGGCGACCGGCTCCGAGACTGGCTCGGAGTCGACAAGGACACGTTCTACGACGACTCGCGCATTGCTATCGTGCCCATGGGATTCTGTTATCCGGGGCGCGATGCAAAGGGCGGTGATGCGCCGCCGCGCAAGGAGTGCGCCCCGATGTGGCATTCGCGGGTGTTGCCGCTTCTGCCCAAGGTAGAACTCACGCTTCTGGTTGGCCTATATGCACAAGCGTACTATCTCAAAGATCGGCGCAAAGGGACGCTGACCGAAACGGTGCAGGCATGGCGTGAGTACCTACCCACATTTCTCCCGCTCCCCCACCCAAGCTGGCGCAATACGGCTTGGTTGAAAAAGCACCCGTGGTTTGAACGCGCGTTGGTGCCTGATTTGCAAAAGCGCGTGCATAGGACGCTATAAGGTTCAACGTTCGGAACGGCTTGCAATCAATCTGTGGTGCTGTGGGGGTCATCCAGAGCGATGTAGCGGACAGGCGGTGTGTGCTTCTTAAACAATTTTCGCGTTTCAACAGAAAGACTGCGAAATGCAGCGGGTGTCATAGCAAATCCCTTACTCGGCAGAGTCGCGGCGGTGTTCACAACCGACCCATATACGTCCATGATTTCTTCGCCCGGCGCGCCGACAAAGCCAACCGCCACAGTGCCAGTATGGATCTTTACAACAGCGCGGCTCCGATAACCGCGCTTTAGGAGCCAGGCATCGCCCTGATGTTGTACGGCACGGAGCGCCTTGACACCGTCGTCGGCCAACTCCTTGGGGAAAGCTGCCAACCCAGAGTCGCCCATGGTTTTTATTAGGCGGCCGCCCGCGTTTGAGAGCAATTGCCCGGTCAGCGAAAAATATCCCGACATCAGAAGCAATAAATGCTCTGGCGCCTCATTTTCTGCGTAACGGGTGTATCCGACGAGATCGTAAAATCCGATAAGCAACTCGCACTCTGTCGGTGTGCGCAACTCCGTCCAATAGGACATGAGCGCCTCCCTTTGTTTCCGGGTGAACAGCCGATCTAAAATACTCGGCAGTGGGGGAGTAAACATCGCCGGCCCTTATGTCCGGCAGTTGCCGTATAGAATGCGCGGGGCGGCCTAAACGGTCAAGACCCCCGGCGTTCTTCGGCGTCCGCCTCGGCCTCCAGATCTTCCATGTCGGCATCGGAAAAGCCGAAATGATGGCCGATTTCGTGAATCAAGACGTGCCGCACCACATGGAGCAAATCTTCACCGGATTCACACCAGTAATCCAGGATCGGTCGGCGGTAGAGAAACACTATGTCCGGCAGGCCGCCCGACATTTCAACGCCTTTTTCGTCCAGTGCTACACCTTGATAGAGTCCTAAAATATCGAACGGAGTCTCCAACTCCATTTCCTCGCAGACGTCGTCATCGGGGAAATCGGCAATTTGAATGACCACACCTTCGGTAAAGCGCTTCAAAGCCGGGGGGAGCAGTTTAAGCGCCCCGCGCGCCATTTCGTCCATATCGGCCAGCGTAGGTGCGAGAATTTCCGGAGGTGTGTTCATGTGCAAACCTTGCTTCGCTTAATTGTCTTGTTCATGGTTTAGATATTATCAGCTTGGATCAAGGGAGGCGATCATGGTGCAGAAGTTGAATGCCGCCGCGCGCGAAGTAGCCCTTAAGAAGCTCTCCGACTGGCAGGAAGTAAGCGGTCGTGATGCGATTCAGCGGACGTTCAAATTTGCGAACTTCAACGAAGCCTTCGGATTTATGAGCCGTTGCGCGCTGATGGCCGAGCAAATGGATCATCATCCCGAATGGTTCAACGTCTACAATCGCGTCGAAGTGACCTTGGCAACCCATGGCTGCGATGGTTTATCCGAGCGCGATATTAAACTTGCCGAGTTCATGGACAAGGTCGCGCGTTAATTACTCCGCGCGCATTGGCGGCGGTGGCGTTTGCTTAACCCGCGATTCCCTAAACAGAATGTAGAGCGTCGAGGCGACAATGAAGATTGCGCCTACGCCGGTCCAAATGCTGGGGACTTCGTTGAAAAGCAAAAATCCAAACAATGCTGCCAATATAATTTGCATGTAGTCGATGGGATTCATCACGGTTGCTTCGCCGATGGCAAAAGCACGAATCAACAAGTACTGACCAGCGCTTGAGAATACACCCACAGCCAGCAAATACACCCACTGCATACCCTGTGGCGTCTGCCACACAGGCAGCGCCGGCACGGCGGTGGTTATGACCAATCCGAAGGCATACCACGCCATCAATGTAATAGGCCCGTCCTCTGCGGCCTGCTGACGGATGACGGCGAGGGCACCGGAAATAGCCGCCGCTGATAACAGCGCCGAGAACGCGGCCGATTCAAAGATCATGCCGGTCGGCCCAAGCATGATCACCACGCCGGCAAATCCCACCAACGTCGCCAAGCCGCGCCGCCAGCGCACCACTTCGCCTAGGAAGAGCACGGCCAGGAGAATCATGAACAGCGGACGTGTGAAACTCAACGACACGGCAGCGGCCAGGGGCATATGTGTGATCGCGTAAAACGCC
>JAUIGX010000179.1 GCA_030432435.1 Alphaproteobacteria bacterium | reverse complement strand
TCCGGAGAATGTTATTGTTACGGAAGGGTCCGGAGAACTTCTAAAGGTCGCCGGACTTGTTCTTGGCGGGGGTAAAGAAGCCGTCTCCGCAACGCCGACCTTCACTATGCTGTCCGACTATGTGATCCGCAACGCAGGGCGCGTAGAAGTCGTCGGTCTGAATTCCGACTTGGGCGTTGACCTGTCGGCAATGGCCGATCGCGTGAACGATCGGACCGGTGTCGTCTATGTGTGCAATCCGAATAACCCGACTGGCTCGACTTTAAGTTCTTCGGACCTGCGAAACTTCATAGATGTGGTCTCGCCGCGAGCCGCGGTGCTTGTGGACGAAGCCTACATAGACTTTACGGACGACCCCCAGAAAAACTCGATGGTCGATCAGGTCAAATCCGGGAAGAACGTTATCGTCTCGCGCACCTTTTCGAAGGCTTACGGTATGGCTGGGCTGAGAATTGGATATGGACTGGGGCGCCCCGACGTCATCAATCGGCTTGAGCAACGGCGGATATCAATTCCAAATCGCTTGGGTGTTCTTGCGGCTCTTGCCAGCTATGAGGATAAAGAGTTCGTCGCGGTTAGCCGCAAAATGGTGCGAGCTGGGATCGAGCAAACATATAAGTTTCTCGATGAAATGAGCCTGCGGTATGTGCCTACGCAGGGCAATTTTATTTTCTTTGATACCGGAAGGTCTGCCGTCGATTTCTATCGCCATATGCGGAGTCACAATGTGCTTATCGCGCCGCGGACAGATTATATGGAATCGTGGGCGCGGGTGAGCATTGGCCGGTCAGAGGATATGGACGCATTCGCGGAAGCCGCCCGAAGTTTTTTCCGGAAAACGTGAGATCTAAAAAGCAGCCGCGCGCCTAGGCGCTTTCCTGCGAACGGCATTGGCTGGATTTCTGCTCGCCACCGGCCGCAAACTCGCGGGCTGTTCTGGCGTATCGGTGAGCGGTGCAGGGGTGCCAAGACTGTATTTAGACTTAAAGGTCGCCCACCAATGAGGAATGCCGAGGGCCAAGGGCTCGCCCAAGGTGTGCCGATATAAAGCGTCGGACATTAAGTGTTTAGTCGCTTCTATCTTGTCGATGCCCATGCGCACCAAGATGGTTTTAACAACCTGATCGTAGGGCATCTTTTGACTATTTGTCGTGATGGCGAGATCGATCCTGCTGATGATAAAGAACACGAGGTCGGAAATAGCCCGGTCTTTACGGTCAGCGGCCGCATCGACATGCTCGGCGATCAGACTGATGAGTTCGTGTGCTTGATCGTCTGGAAACAGTTTTTTGATCTTGGAGGCTTCAAGCGCCACTACACCAGCGAAGTAGTAATCGTCTAGCGGGTGGACTTCGATAACGGATCGTTTTTCATCGAAGCTCAGGGCGCATTCCTCAATGCCAAGGGTAAGGGTCTCCTGCCAGGAGGGGAAAGTCCGCTTGGCGGCCGTTGCCATATCGCTCAGGAACCGCGTAACGGCGGCTTTGGGTTCGACGAGAGGTTTACCGGATATTGCATCGATCGCCATATTGAGCACCGCATGTTGTAGAAATGTTCAGAGAAGCAACGTCTGAGTCGGTTTAGCGGTTGCCGATTTTTATGGGATACTCCTCCGCCGGTGACTGAAAACGCTGAAATAACAGCGAAGTAGTGGTCGGTGCCTGGAAGGTGATAAGCCTGACAGGATGCTTGCCAATAGGCGCAGGGTGCGTGGAATTGACGCAAGTATTTGAAAGCGCTACCTATTTGTGAGCTTAAGGTAACGGCACGGGGATTGAGAGGGGCATTCGGTGGCTGAAGGTGGGCGGCGGAATCCTGATATTGTGCTGGTTGAAGTGGGTGGGGGAGAAGGCTTTGGCTTTACCTACCTGTCTCCGGAAGACTTCGACTACGCGGCGGACCATTTTTTGCTGCCTGCGATAAAATACGCATCCCTTGATATTAACGATTTGGATCAGCGCCGGACTGTCTCCTATGACTTTCTGGCGCGCTACTTCAGCAAGCCCGACGGCAAAGGCTTCTTCAGAGAAAATGTACGATGGATCGCCGCGGCGGCCGTGCGAGAAAAATTCCGGGAGGATGCGGAAGCGGGCGCCATGCCGCGCGTCGTGACGATTAGTCGAAATACGGGTGACGGCGGAATCGCGATTAGGCCGGGAACGGAATACTTGGAGCATCCCGGTTATCCGCTAGCTGTTATTGTTGGTAAGCCATCGGCGGGAGGAGGGCCGGCTCATTTCTTCTCCGATCGTGAAAGTTATGAGAAGACCGGCCAAAGCACGCCGAACCAGGAAAAATGGCTGCCGCAGATTGTTTTCAGACTGTACCGGCAAACGCCGTCGGTTGTGATGGGTATGCCGAAGCAGGGTAAAGACGGCGATATGGCGGTTGAATGCCGGGCTCTTGCCTTCGGTCGTGATGCTAAACTTGTCGAGCGGGCTGGAACCGCCTGATAGCGATTAATCGAGTGCGACGCGCGCACGTATATCAGGCGCGGCGAGGCCTTTTGCCAGGACGAGCTTGATGAGTTTTGCCTCCAGCGTTTCGTCTTCCTCTCGTTCAAGGACTATGTTGAATCTAGCTTCGCGAGTTGACCTTACGGCTGGGCCCCAAAGTTCTTCGGTTTCTTCTGCGCCGAGAATGCAAAAAGACAAGAGAGCCGCGGACTCGCGAATGGCGGAATCGAGAACGCCTTTTGCGCCGCCGGCGCGCGTTTCTTCTTCGATGACCCAGTCGTAGATAATGTATTTCATGCCGTCGTCGAGGTATCCGGGGTTGACCTCAAGTTCGCCTAAGGTCTTGTCCAACAGCTGAAGCGCCCACCGGCGCTTATTTCCAAAGCCGAGAAAGTCGAGTCCAAAAACCAATATTCAATGTCCAAATGAGAGGAATTTATGAGAGAACTGCCTTAGAGTAGCTGCAGTTCCAACGAAGCGCGAGGTCTTCGGATATGTCTCCGAAAGTACGGTCCGGTCAACCGGCGGCGAAGAAGGATACAGCACCAAATTTACCCGCCGAACAAGTTTGTGCGAAATGTGAAGCTGAGTTTCGGTGGGAACCAAGTAATCCGAAGGTAAAGGGTTCGCCGTTGGTGGCGCGTCTCTCCAAGCCCTCGGATGAATGCGATTGCGGATATGGAAACATCGTGGCTGATCTGGACGTCTAGTTAAGAACGTTCAAAGCGGCCCAAAGTTAGGCCGTTAAGGTCGATTTCAGGCTTGCGGCCGGCAATTAGGTCGGCTGTGATTTGCGCCGAGCCACAAGCCATCGTCCACCCCAATGTGCCGTGGCCGGTGTTTAGAAAAAGATTCTCGTAAGACGTACCGCCCAAGATCGGAACAGAATCCGGAGTGGCAGGCCTTAAGCCGCACCATGGGTTTAGGTCGGTGTAGGACGAAGCTTCCGGAAAAAGGCTTTGGGCATTTCGCTTTAAAGCTTCGACGCGTACGGGTGCCAGAGATGTATCCCAGCCTGCGAGTTCAGCTGTGCCCGCCACACGAAGCGTGTTGCCGAGGCGCGAGAACACCATAAAACGGGTTTCGTCCGTCAGGCTAATCGTCGGAGCGCTATCCGGGCTGTCGAGATCAATGCTGATTGAGTATCCTTTGGCCGGGTAAATCGGCAGGTGGATGCCGAGTGGCTTGGCGATGTGTGGGGCATAACTTCCCAAGGTGAGCACAATGGCATCTGCTTCCATATCTCCTTGATCTGTAACGACCCGGGAAATGCGGTGTCCCGAGGTTTCGAGAGATTTGATCGTCACCCCAAACCGAAACTGTACGCCGCGCGCGACGGCCAGTTTTGAGAGTTCTTCCGTGAAGAGGTGGGCATCACCGCTTTCGTCTTCCGGACTCATAAGCCCGCCCGCAAGATCGGTGTTGGCAGCATGCGCCAGCGCGGGTTCCAGTTTAACACACTCGTCGGCCGTTAAGATGTCTTGCGGCAACCCCAGCGCAGACAGTTGCCCTGCCGTCGCGCGGCCTTCGGTGAACTCTTCGGGCGTGCGGTAAATGTGCAATATGCCTTTTGTGACCTGATTGTATTGAATGCCCGTGTGTTGCCTAAGGGCTTTGAGGACGGACCGGCTGTAGAGCGCAATGCGCAACGTGCGGTCCATATTGAGTCGCATACGCTCGCTTGTGCAGTTGCGCAAAAATTTCAAACCCCACGACCACAATGACGGGTCCCATCGCCAGGGGCGGAAAAGGAGCGGTGCGTCTGCCTGAAAGGTCCAGCGTAAAGCCTGCAACGGCATCTTCGGTTCGGCCCAGGGCTTGGCATGGCAAGCAGAGATTTGAGCCCCGTTGGCAAAGCTGGTTTCAAGGGCTGCGCCTGATTGGCGGTCCAGCACAGTTACATCGTGGCCATCTTGAGCCAAGAAGTAGGCGGTCGTCGTCCCCACGACGCCGGCCCCCAGCACTAGAATTTTCATTGTGCCAGACTCTTCATTGTGAATGTGCTTGCGAATACACGTTAGCGCTCACCAATTTCTCTTGTTCAGTTATACCACGTTGCCGCAAGGTATAGACCATTGATGGTGCGGGTAAAAAGCCTCGCTTGATAACTCTCCAGCCCACGTCAGCAGGTAGTGGTTATGGCCGAAAAGTCAAATAGGCAGGAAGGGTCCTCCTTACTCAGTATACCGGACTCCTGTGCGGTGTTGAGCGTCGCTCAAACTTATGCCGCGGATCTGGCCGCAGCCAAGATAGGGCTTTCTAGCCTTGATCTCATGGAAGCCGCGGGAGCGTCCATCGCCAAACTTATTCAGAGCAAATGGGCGCCGCGCCCTGTTGTTGTTCTGTGCGGGCTTGGAAACAACGGTGGCGACGGCTTCGTTGCCGCCAGGCATCTCGCCATGGCCGGTTGGGAGGTGACCTTAGCGCTATACGGGGATGTGGGTGACGTTAAGGGTGACGCTGCTACGAACTCGGATAGGTGGCTAGAGCTGGGCCGTTCCATTGCGCCGTTAACTCCCGACTTACTGGCCAATCATCCGCTTGTTGTGGACGCGTTATTTGGCGCCGGCTTGAACCGTCCTCTAGAAAGCCCGGTTAAAGACGTCATTGAATATATCAATAGGCACGCTCTGGCCTGTGTGGCCGCGGATATTCCTAGTGGTGTGAATGGTGATACTGGCGCAGTCCTGGGCGCAGCAAACTGCGCACCAAGGTGCGTTGCTACTGTTACTTTTTTTCGTCCTAAGCCGGGGCATCTACTTTATCCGGGCCGTGATTTGTGTGGTGAGATTACGGTTGCCGACATTGGCATTCCAAACTCAGTGCTGAAGACTGTCTCGCCACGGATCGCACTAAATGGCCCTGGTCTTTGGACTCTCCCAACGCCAAGTTGGGGCGACCATAAATACACGCGTGGGCACGCCATGGTCGTTGGCGGTGGCCGCGTTACTGGTGCGGCTAGGCTGGCTGCGCGTGGTGCACGCCGCGCGGGAGCAGGGCTCATTACTCTTGCAGTGCCCTCTGAGGCACTCTCAATCTATGCGATGAGTGAGCCTGGGACCTTTGTGTCTGCCGTGGATTGCGCGGAGGATTTTGCAGCGCTTATGTCCGACACCCGTTTGAGGTGTGTGTTGATTGGGCCGGGATGCGGTGTCGGGCCGGCAACCGTGGCGCGAGTTCTGCAGATTCTTGACACCGATAAGGCGGTGATTCTGGATGCGGACGCCCTCACCAGCTTCGAAAACGAGCCGGAGCAGCTTTTTGCCGCTATACGTCGCCGTGTGCCCCCGGTGGTGTTGACGCCCCACGGCGGGGAGTTCGAGCGCCTCTTCGGAGCCGGGGATCACAAACTAAGCCGAACAATCGAGGCCGCACGGGTTAGTGGGGCGATTGTCGTATCCAAAGGGGCTGATACTGTCGTTGCGTCTCCCGCCGGACCCGCTGGTATATCGGTGAATGCGCCGCCGTGGCTTGCCACGGGTGGTTCCGGGGATGTTCTTGCCGGAATTATTCTGGGCTTGTTAACCCAGGAAATGCCCCCGTGGGAGGCCGCGATGGCTGCGGTGTGGCTCCATGGAGAGGCCGGAAGCCATGTTGGCCGGGGGCTTATTGCCGAAGATATTCCCGAGATATTGCCAAAGGTGTTGAAATCCTTTGCCTAATTGCCGGACGGTGAATTGTGCCTGTTTGCGGAATTCCGACCTTGCCGCAGTGACAGGGCTTGATTACCGGTGTGGTTCTTGGCTATCTACCGCATCCTTTTTTTAAGGTGCGTAGCGCGGCAAACCTTTCTGGTGACAGATAGGCGGTCTCGCGCCGGGCTTCTGCGGGTGTGGTGGAATTGGTAGACGCGCGAGGTTTAGGTCCTCGTGTCCGAAAGGACGTAGGGGTTCAAGTCCCTTCACCCGCACCAAGCTGGGACGCTTTCCCGGAGAGAGACGTTAGATATGAGGGCCGTGAGGCTACGCGCCGACAGAGATAGATAGAAGCATCCGCATAACACCCAGCAGGGACCATGAGCTTTCCATGCAAGTAATTGACAAGACGACAGACGGACTGAAGCACGAATTCAACGTGGTTGTGGCTGCGGCCGCGATTGAAGAGAAGGTAGTCACCCGGCTTACTGAAGTAGGCAAGCAGGTACGGCTCCCTGGCTTTAGACCCGGCAAGGTCCCCATGAACCTGCTGCGCAAACGGTTCGGAGACGCGGTTCGAGGCGAAATCCTTGAAAAAGCCATCGACGAATCAATGAAAACGGCTTTGACCGAAAAAGCGTTGACGCCGGCCATGCAGCCCAAAGTGGACCTTGTTCAGTCGGAAGAAGGCAAGGATTTAGAGTTTTCGGTTCAACTGGAAGTTCTTCCGAAGATTGAGACGCCAGATTTTAGCGATGTTGAGCTGACGCGTTTGGTTGCGACGGTGACTGACGAAGAATTCGAGAAGACACTCGAAGGCATTTTGAAGGGGCGGCGGAGTTCAGAAACCGTCACCGAAGATCGCCCGGCCGAGAAAGGTGATGCGGTTCTCGTAGATTATGTTGGTCGCGTTGGCGGTGAAGTGTTTGAGGGTGGCTCTGCCGAGGACGCTGTCATCGAACTCGGGTCGGGGATGTTCATTCCAGGGTTCGAAGAGCAACTGGAAGGTAAGAAGGTAGGTGAAGACGTTACGGTAAAAGTGACGTTCCCGACGGAGTACCAAAGT
>JAUIGX010000178.1 GCA_030432435.1 Alphaproteobacteria bacterium | reverse complement strand
TCCGTACGCGCATAGCAGCCGGAACAGCTCTGACCTGGAAAAATGAGGGATCAGTGCCTCACTGTGCAGAGGCAACGGACGGATCGTGGTCCACGGGCATGGTTGCGCCTGGTGAATCAACGACCATAACTATCGATACGGCGGGAGAGTATATGTACTCCTGCGGCGAGCATCCTTGGTCGCGCGGCCAGTTGATCGTCGAATAGTTATTAGTTTCTAACTGTTAAGTTAAAGCGCCGCAGCGGCAACGTTGCGGCGCTTTTTCTTTGCGGTCTAAGATGCGCCTCCGTTCGCTTTGCGTCTCCGGTATTTCTCTACCATATACGCGCCGGCGGCGACCGATCCCCCATCTACGGGCAAGATCGTCCCGGAAATATATCCGGACTCAGGGGATGCGAAAAACGCGACCGCATGTGCGATTTCGTCCACGATCCCTAATCGTTGAGCAGGAATATGATTGGCGCGTTCCTCATAAACCTCTTTGGGCCACGCGGAGCGCAACAACTCCGTGTCGATTGGCCCGGGAGCGACAGCATTTGCCGTAATGCCGTGATCGGCCAACTCCAGCGCCATAGCACGCACCAAGCCGGCGACTCCCGCTTTCGCGGCGCCGTAGGCCGCTAGGTCGATCGGCCCCATGAGAGCGGCCACCGACGAGATACATATAATCCGTCCGTACCCTCGGCGGCTCATGTCGCGGGCGGCGGCTTGGGAACAGTAAAAAGTGCCCGACATATGAACACGTAGCTGGGCTTCCCACTCTTCCTTCGTTAGCTCGAGAAACGGCCGCGCTTTAGAGATTCCGGCGTTGTTAACAAGAATATCGATTTTCCCGAGCGTTGCGACAGATTGTGCCGTTAGCGCCTGAACCTGGTCGTAGTCTCCTACGTCGGTGCAGTTTGCGATGCTCTTGCGGCCAATATCCGTAATGTCGCGAGCTGTTTCCTGCGCCCAATCTTCGTTGATATCTGTGACCGCGATGTCGGCACCCTCGCGGGCCAGTTGCAGTGCGATTGTTCTGCCGATGCCTCGTCCAGCACCAGTTACCAGGGCGACTTGCCCGTCTAGCTGAGCCATTGCTGCTCCCCCTTTAATGGCTTTCACCGTGCTTCGAATACGGTATATAACTACACCGAATAAGAAGCTACTATTCAGTATAGCCCATCGTAGGGCCGCATAACGGTAGTTTTGCCGGTACGGGTTGTATGGTTTGTGCGAGCATTTGCGTAGTTCTTTGCGCACTATCGGCGCGTCAACTCCACACACGGTATTGCGACGGTATTCAAAGGGGAGATCACATGGAATTCGACCTTAGCGAACAACAGCGGATTATCGTTGATACGGCGCGCCGTGTCGGAGAGGACTTCGGTCCGGACTACTGGCGGAAACAGGATGCGAATAAAGCATTTCCGCGCGAATTCTGGGATGCTGTTTGTGCGGCTGGCCTTGCCGGGACTCTTGTGCCTGAAGAATACGGCGGCAGCGAATTGGGAATGTTCGAGAAGGTTCTCATCGTTGAGACCCTTGCGGCGGCTGGTGGCGGGGCAACGGTGGGCCAGTTGTTCATGATTGGCCCGATTTTTGGGGGGCTCGCCATTCAACGATTCGGTACGCCCGAGATGAAGAAAGAATACCTGCCCAAGATCGCGAACGGATTGATTGTGGCTATGGCGCTTACCGAGCCAAATGCGGGCAGCAATAGTCTCGAAATCCAAACCTTCGCTACCCGGGACGGCAATGGCTGGAAACTCAATGGCCGTAAGATGTGGATTACGGGAATGGAGGCCGCCGGCAAGGTGCTTGTTGTCGCGCGCACAACCAAAATTCAAGATGCACCGAAGAAAACAGATGGCCTTTCACTGTTTATGATCGACGTCAAACGGGCCGGCCTGGATTTTTCTCCTATTGATAAATGCGGAACAAATACGCTGTCGTCCTCCAACGTCTTTTTTGACGACGTACAAATTGACGGTAGTGAACTGATCGGAGAGCTTGACAACGGCTGGCGTCATTTGCTGGATATTCTCAATACCGAACGTATAGCAGCCACGGCTGCTTTGGTGGGAACTGGAGAACTCGCGACCAAGCTCGGCGTAGCCTACGCAAACGACCGTACTGTCTTTGGCGGCAAACCCATATCGTCCTACCAAGGCCTTCAATTTCCCATGGCGCAAGCCTATGTCGAAATCGAATCGGCGCGGTTAATGAATTACAAAGCGGCATGGCTGTTCGACAACGAGCGTCCGAGTGGCGCGGAAGCAAATATCGCAAAGTTGATTTCGGCTCGCGCGGCTGAGCTGGCGACAGATCGGGCCATGCAAATGATGGGCGGTATGGGGTATGCTAAGGACTCTCATGTTGAGAGATTGTGGCGTGATGCGCGGTTGTTCCGAATTGCACCGATTTCTGAAGAGATGATCTATAACTTTGTTGCTATGCAGAATCTGGGCATGCCACGCTCGTACTAGAGCGTTGAACCGTTGATATAGACGAGGGGGAGATATGACCGACACAATCTATGACATATTCATGGACTCATCGAACAAGTCGCCGGAAAAGGCATTCTTGTGTATTCCTGATGAAAAGCCGGGTGCCAGCAAAGATATTTCCTACGCCGAAATACGGGACCAAGTTGCCGCTTGCCGTAAGCTTTATGCGGATGCCGGTTTCGGTCATGGGCACCGTGTCGCATTGTTGCTGGGCGCGCGATCAGATTTCGTCGTTCACTATCTCGCGCTAAATGGTCTTGGTTGCACCATCGTGCCGGTCAATCCGGACTATAGGCACCCTGAACTCCTATACCTGGTAAGCCACAGCGAGTCCGATATGGCCGTTGTCCTTCCAGACCGTGTTGCTGATCTAGAAGCGGTTGGCAAAGAGCTGGACCGTCCATTTCCTGTTGTTGACGTGGACAAATTCGGCGAGGGGATTGCTCCCGTTGCACGTTCGGCACCTGAGGACGGAGCGCCGGGGGCCGGTACAATAGCTGCTATCCTCTATACGTCAGGAACCACAGGACAGCCGAAAGGCTGCCTTCTGAGCAATGAGTGCCATCTTATATGCGGTGCGTGGTACCGGGATCACGGCGGTGTGCTGACCATGGAGCACGGAACGGAACGCTTTTATAATCCCACCCCCTTTTACCATGTTAACAACCTCTCAGTGGGTCTGACGTGTGTAATCCTGACTCGCAACTGCCTGATCATGGTGGAGCGATTTAGCCCGAGCCGGTGGTGGCCCGAGGTTATCAGCTCCCAAGCTACAATCGTCCACTACGTAGGAATCATTCCTTCGATGCTGATGAAACTGCCGGCCGCGCCGCATGATCGGGCGCATACGGTTAAGTTCGGATTCGGCGCGGGTATAGAGCCGGAGCTTCATGGGCCGTTTGAAGAGCGGTTTGGTTTTCCGCTGGTTGAAATCTGGGGCATGACCGAAACGCCTAGAGTTTTTGCGGCAAACTTTGAGCCACGCCAGATAGATACCCGGGCCTTTGGTCGGCCGATGAACGGCTACGAGGCAAAAATCGTGGACGACAATGGCCAGGAAGTGCCGCGCGGCGAAATGGGTGAGCTTCTAGTGCGCACGGCGGGTCCAGACCCGCGCCATGGGTTCTTCTCCGGATATTTGAAGAATGAAGAGGCCACGGAAGACTCGTGGACGGGCGGCTGGTTTCATACAGGCGATATATGCACGCAAGCCGAAGACGACATGCTTTATTTTGTCGATCGTAAGAAGAACATCGTCCGCCGAGGCGGCGAAAATATTTCCGCCGTTGAAGTGGAAGCCGCTTTGCTTACTCACCCCGCTGTGGCTCAGGTGGCTGTAATAGCGGTGCCGGATGATCTGCGCGAGGAAGAGGTTATGGCTTGCATCGTGCTGAACACTGACGTTGAAGTGACGCCTGAACTGCCTGGGGAAATATTTGCTTGGTGCGATGAGCGCATCGCCTACTACAAGGCACCTGGATGGATGATCTTTCTGGAGTCACTGCCATTGACGCCTTCTCAACGTCTCCAGAGAGCTAAGATTTTTGAGCCAGGCGCAGATCCTCGTACACAGCCCGGAATCATTGACCTTCGCGATCAGAAAAAACGAAAAAAATAATCTGCTGTTCTTAGCCCGCCAATAGACGCAGCGGCGATTCCAAATAGTTTTTTATTGAGCTTAGGAATTTCGCCGCTGCGGCATGGCTTATAACCGTCTGATTGTAGGATAGGATCAACCCGATTTCCTGGACTAATCGCGGCTGTTTGTTTGCATCCGGCTTGAAGCTTTCTTTTGGTGCACCGATCCCAAGGGTTGATGAGTATCCGGGAGGTATTGGAAAGCTCATATAAGTGATGTCTTGAATCCCAGCCTCTGCCACGGTGATCGCAGCGATTGAAGATGGGCTGTTGGCTTGTTGGTCCGGTAACCGCGCGGCTTCAGCCGCGATAGACCTTACGGTTTTGGCAGCGACATCCCTTAGAACGCGTATTCCTGATACAGAAGGATCCGACACCGACACGCCAATGTCGGTAGAGTCGCTTGGCGTGAATTTACCCTCAGGCTCACCAACTTGATTCACGAGCGGTTGCTGCGACAGGGCTTTGGCAACAGCGAGATACGCAACGTGCAGAGACGTAATCACTTCGGCATCGTCCACTTCCGAGAGCTTTTCGATGAGAGTAAGAAGTTCTCCGGCGTTTACATCCGCAATGAGGATGCCCGAATTTGTAGATATAGTGCCTGAACCTGCATGCCTTTCGGGTGATGTTTGGACCTCTGCAACATCCGCAGCCTTGATGCGCCCGCCTGGGCCGCTTCCGGTCAAGGTTCTGAGATCGATACCAGCTTCACGGGCAATGCGGCGCGCGAGAGGGGTTGCCACAACGCGCGTTTGGGAGGCTTTGGCGGTCCGCACTGGGAGAGGGTTTGTAGGGGGCGCTTTCATTGCTGGCGGAGCGGGTGCTGGTGTTTTTGCTTCAGTCGGTGCTGGAGGCGGGGCAGGCGAGTTCCCTTGGCCGTCAAGTGACCACCGGGCTATTGGAGAGCCGACCGCGACGGTCTCTCCGCTGCTTGCGACATGTTCGTTCATGAGCCCCTGGGCAGGGGCCTCCACCTCGTTGGCAATTTTTTCCGTCTCGACTACAGCAATAATCTGTCCGGCATCAAAGCGTTCGCCGGGCAGAACACGCCATTCGGTGATCGTGCCCTCGGTCATGGTTAGGCCAAGTTTGGGCATCACAAGAGTAGAGGTGTCGGCCATAAAGTTTACTGCCCTTTAAACACGGCCTTCCGCTTTTCCGAGAATGCGCCGCACCCTTCGTGAGCATCTTCGGTATCGAATACCAAACTGATCATGGCACGCTCGTGTGCAAGCGCTGAAGGCAAGGGCATATCGAGGCCCTCTTTTATCGCGCGCTTCAAGAACGCAAGAACCATAGGTGATTTGTCGGTGATTTTTTTAGCGACCGCCATAGCCTCGGTCATCAAGTCGGCTTGAGGAACGACACGATTGATAATGCCAAGGCGATACGCTTCCTCAGCGTCTATATGCTCGCCGGTGAACATTAACTCACTGGCCCGGCATTGTGAGATTTGCCGTGGAAGGCGCTGCGAACCGCCTCCGCCTGGAAACAACCCAAGGACAATCTCTGTCAGGCCAATGCGCGCGGTATCCGCCATGAGCCTTATATCCGTGGACAGCAGTAGCTCCATACCGCCGCCGAAGGCGTATCCGTTGATTGCGGCGATGTTGGGCTTGTCGCTTGTTTCAAAGCGCCGGAACGTGTGGTGCACTTGCCCGGCAAATTTCCAATAATGATCCAAGGCACGGCGACGGTTGAGCTCCGGAATGTCACCGCCGGCCATGAATGCCTTTTCGCCATTGCCGGTTACGATGATGACGCGTACATCGGGGTCCGCTTCCAGCTTATCTAATGCGGCCTCTATTGCATCAAGCATCGGAATATCGATGGCATGCAAAACTTTGGGCCGATTGAAGGTTAGAATTCCGACGTGATCTTTGACTTCCGTGAGTACGAGATCGTCACTCATATGGGCCTCCCTAAGATGTGTGTTAAGCGAGAGTGCGGCGTAGCGCCTCTGTTATTTTTTCGACGCTTGGAACGAATTCATTCTCGAGCGATGGGGCGTAAGGTGGCGGCATAAAGGGTGCGGCGACGCGAAGGGGCGGAGCGTCGAACTCGTCGAATCCGATATCAACCATGCGCGCGATAATTTCTGCGCCTACGCCAAACGCCTCTACGGCTTCGTGGCAGACAACCAAGCGATGAGTGCGAGTTAAAGATTCGAGCACTGCTTCTTCATCCCACGGCTGTATAGAGCGCAAGTCGATCACTTCGACGGAAATGCCATCCGAGGCCAAGTTTTTGGCGGCTTCAAGTGATCGCGCCAGCATGGCACCGTAAGTGACCAAAGTAACGTCCGTGCCACTACGGACAATGTTCGCCTTGCCGATTTCGATGAAGGGGGCGTTATCTGGAAACTCGCCCTTCATCGCGTACAGGGACTTGTTTTCCACGTAGATCACCGGATCGGGATCATCAATGGCGGCGCGCAGCAGCCCGTAGGCATCGGGAATCGTACTCGGACATACCACTTTAAGGCCGGGAACGTGAGCAACCCAGGCCTCTAGGCATTGGGAATGCTGGGGCCCAGCGCCGACACCGCCGCCGTGGGGTGTGCGCACAACCATCGGCACCGAGAATTGGCCCCCAAACATGAACCGTGCTTTGGCGGCTTGGTTCACGAGGGCGTCCATCGCCAGGGTGATGAAATCTATAAACATGATCTCGACCACTGGCTTTAGCCCGCTCATGGCAGCCCCTACGGCGGCCCCGGTAATGGCAGCCTCCGATATGGGCGTGTCTCGCACCCGGTTTGGTCCAAACTTATCCAGCAGCCCTTTTGTGACTCCGAAGGGTCCTCCTGGGCCGGCGACATCTTCACCGAAGACGACAACGTTCTCATCGGCTTCCATGGACTCTACGAGTGCGCGGTTTATGGCATGGGCGAAGCGTAATTCGGTCATGTTAATTGCTCACGCGCGGGGTGTAGACATCAGCCAAGGAGGCCGCGAACTGCGGCGCCGCACCGCTTCGTCCTGCGGCGACGGCCTGCTCAATACGTGCCATGACGCCAGACTTAACAGCTGCAACATCGCTTTCTGAAAGCCCAAGATCTGCCAGGAGTTTTTCCA
>JAUIGX010000177.1 GCA_030432435.1 Alphaproteobacteria bacterium | reverse complement strand
ATAGTCGCTGGTAACTACGAAAGCTGCTCGATTAAGCGTGACCCTTTTCAATCTCTGCAGCAATTGTTCTTCTTTGACAGGCTTGATGATGATGTCATCGGTGCCCGCCTGCATGGCCTTCTTTACGCTATCCACGTTTTCCGGCGATATCAGAGTCGTTACCAACACAAAAGGATTTGTGCCAATCTTGTTGTGGCGAATGTTGCGAATAAAATCGAACACCCCGGGATCCAAATCGTCGGACACAATGATCAGGTCCGGCGTCATGTGGCCCATCAAGCTAAGGATATTTTTTAAATTGCTGTGAACGCTGACTTGGCGAAGACCGGCATGATTGAGAATTTGGCGCAGCGTTTTACGCACCTGTTCATCGGGCTCCCCGATGAAGGCAACAGCTTTCTCCAATGCTTGCAGGTCAAAGTCACTCATGACTGCCCACGAAGCTCCCCCAGATTGTGACTGTAAAGACATGCCTCAGGTACAGAGTGATGCCGCACAGACGTGTTTTCTCTTGTCTCACCCTAATTCTAAGTTAGATCAAGACCTTATTTGCTGCTCTCGTAAAGGTATAGCTAAGACACTACAGAAATTCATTCTCGATTTAGACGAAATATGCCATCAATAGATCGCCAGTAAGTTGATTGGAAATGCGGTAGAGACGAATTGCAGCGGAGCACTCCGACGATAGCCCGTCCCCGAATTTCAAGGGGCCAAAGTTGAGCGATTTGCCGAGCCACATAAATTCCACACTGCGCGATATTCCCAAAAAGCAATACCGCGGCCTCAACCGTATTCTGCGGCCCTTGCTGGAACGAGCGCGATCTTTTGTCGGCGCACACTCGATAGACAGTGTGGTCGAGGGCAAGGACGCGGTTGCTCACTTCCTGCGGGAAATGGAAGCTGTTGCCGCCCGCACCTACCCCAAGTGGAGCGGAACTCTTAATGCGCGTCTGTCGGAGTGTGCCCTGCGTTTCGAAGACCAGCATGAGATTGTCGATCGCCACCCCACCGACGATTACTATTTTGCAGGCGTCGTCGCTCTAGAAGCCGCCAGAATGCGAGGCCTGTATCCGCCGTTGGAGGCCGATCAGATTCTTGGTGAAATAGGAGAGCAGGTCGACAAGGTCGCCGGGCGGAAGGATCGGGTAGTGTCCGATCTTGTATTTTACATACTAGGCCGCATCGAACTCGGCGCGGGCATTGATCGGATGAAGACCCCTCACGACAAAGCCGTAAAAGCAATTCTTGAGCACATGGGGTTTAAGAAAAACGATATCACCCGTGAAATAATGAGCGATGCCGGATTTAGACACCTACTCGGCGAGCCCCTTGCAGTCTGGGTTCCACGATGGTGGCACGCTTTTCACGAGCAATTCGTTCTCCACTGGCCAGACCCAGAGCCCGTGCTCACGCCCGAAGAGGATGGGAATAAGTCATCCACGGAACCGCCAAAGACAGCCCCTCCTGCGAGACGGTGGCGAGGGAAACGAAGCGCATCCTCGTTGATGGACGGCTAGATTTCAGCAATCGTTCGGATTGCGCTCGCCAACAGAGATGCTTTCGCCCTGGGCCCCGCTTGCATCACTTCGCCCGGTGGTTCTCGAACTAAAACCAGACTGGGCGACACGCGAGTATCGTTTGGGGCGCATCGGGCCACAAAAAGCCGAGATCGAGATTCTATAGTCAAAAAGGCATGGTTTGGCCGCTATTGTACCGACAACGCGTTATCGACAATCAACTCAGCGCCATTAACAAAACGAGATTCATCAGAGGCCAAGAACAGAATTGTACTCGCCACTTCTGAAGGGTCTGCGCGACCACCGGGGCTGGCCTTGAGTAATTCCGGCGGCAATAGTTCTTTGGATGCCTTTTTGACTTCCTCAAACATCGGCGTTTGAATCGCTCCCGGATGCACCGAATTGCAACGGATATTGTACTTGTGAATTTGGCAGTGAACCGCGATAGACTTAGTCATCGTGCGGACCGCGCCTTTGGCCGCACTGTAGGGCAGAAAATGAGGCTGTGCGATTTGAGCCGCTATAGACGATAGATTAACGATGGAGCCCCCGCCCGATTTCTTCATCTCTTCAATCGCGTATTTGCATCCCAGAAAAACGCCATCGACCATGACTGCGTTGGCTCGATGGAAATCATCGACGGATGAACTTTCGATCGTTCCAGACACCAGAATACCGGCGTTGTTCACCAAAATATCGAGCCGGCCGAACCGGCGCATCGTCTCTTGCACAAGATGCCGCCAGTCCTCTTCTTGAGATACATCGTGGCGTAGGAAACAAGCAGACTCACCAATCTCGCCCGCAACCTCTGCGCCCTTCTGCTCTTGCACATCCGCAAGTACGACAGTCGCACCTTCCTCCGCCAGAAGACGCGCCGTGGCAGCGCCAATCCCGGAACTGGCACCTGTGATTATACAAACTTTCCCCTCAACACGTCCCACAGCGCTCTTCCTCCATCCAGTTGTAGAGATTCACAATTCTAGAAATATGATGCAACGTTTGCTTCCCGATACATTAAGGGCTGTCAGCCTGTCTTAAACGCAGCCACTTTAATCTTGTCTGCCTTGATGCGGTTTTCTACGCCGCCGATGCCTTCAATCTCGCACCGCACCACATCGCCGACTTTTAAATACACAGGCTTTGGATCGGCCAGGATAACGCCGGCCGGCGATCCCATGGAGACGATATCCCCCGGCTGCAGGGTCATGATTTGACTAACGTGCGAGATCACCCGCTCAACTGAAAAAATAAAGTCCGCTGTGTCAGCGTCCTGACGAATCTTCCCATTTACCGTGGTGCGCATCTTCATTACGCGCTTTGCCGGAAATTCGTCGATTGTCACCAAGGCTGGGCCTGTAGGACAGAAAGTATCAAAGCTCTTGCCCGGAAAATGAACCCGGTAAAATAAAGCCTGACCATCTGCCATCTGCACATCACGAGCGGACACATCGTTCATAGTCATGTATCCGGCGATGTAGGCCCGAATTTTTTCTGCCGACACGCGACGGCATGTGCGGCCAATGACCACCGCCATCTCGCACTCATAATCCAGCTTCTTTGTTTCCGGCGGTAGAATGATATCGTCATAAGGACCGGATACCGTAGAGGTCGCCTTCGCGATCACCATCGGATAACGCGGCGGCTCGACCTTGCCGGTTAAGTCTTCGAGTTCTTTGAGATGAGAATGGCTGTTTAGACCTGAAATAATGAGCTTGCGTGGCTCGGCAATCGGCGCGGTTAGCTCGGTCTTGGACAACGGCGTGGACGCACTTCGCGCATCAAATTTCAGTTTCTTTAGCTTTTGTTTCCACCCCGACTGTTCCAAAAGGGACCGCAGGTCCGAAACCGGCTGGCCGACTTTGCCCCGCTTCATTGCCGCTTCTAAGTCGTAAACACGGCCATCACACTCAACGCCGGCCCGAACCTTTCCGCTTTTGCGGAAACTGACTAAACGCATGCTCCCCCCTTCACATGTTCGAGCTATTGCCCTATTCGCTACGCCCCCTATACAAGTGAAGCGTACCCAGTAATTTGCTCCGGGGGAATGCGGGAATGTCCGCAGCGTGGAACTTCAATTCTCTTCAGAACTTTCGGCAAACGTCACTCTCCCAAAGCCGCCTGTTCCAGACAGCGCCCGAAAACGGCCCTACCCTCCTCTTTGTTCACGGGGGGTTTCATGGCGCGTGGTGCTGGACGCTTTTTCTGAATTACTTTGAGTTACACAAAATACCCGCGGCTGCGGTGGACCTCCGTGGGCACGGCGGACAACCACAAGGTCCAAACTTTCTGGAAGAAGGTGTTCCAGAATTAGCCCTAGACGTTCATGAGGCCGCTATTGAGTTGGGCGGTCCTATTATCCTAGTAGGACATAGCGTGGGCGCGCTGGTTGCCATGGTCGCGGCGGAGGCACTCTCTCCTGCGGGACTGATAATGCTTGCTCCCTCGCCGCCCGGGCAACTACCCGGCCTACGTAAACTGCCCGAGCGCCCGGCCGATCAGTTGGTCATGCCTCCTGGCGAAGATCGGGCTCGGTCCTGGTTTTTGTCCGGATACAGCCGGCCCGACATATCAGAATTCATGACGCGTCTTTGCCCCGAAAGTCCCGCGACGATCAACGATCGTTATCGCTTGCGCATCGCGCCAAAAGCAGAGTGGGTGAAGGGGCCTTCGCTCTGCTTATCGGCCAGAAAGGACGACAGGCTCCACCACCCGCCTGGCCAGGACGAAAAGGTTGCCAAATTCTATGGCGCTGATTTCCAAGTGCTGGCAAATGCCGGACACTGCTTCATGCTCGACGATTCCTGGGAACAGGCCGCAGCCTCGATTGTTGACTGGCTCCGGCAAAATAAATTGGCTGCCCCCTAGTCAAAACTGACTATTCTGCGGCTGCCTTCATACTGCCTAGGTTCGTACCCAAATCACGCACCGCGCCGCGTGAGGCGCTGGTCGTCAATGCGGCATAGGCACGCAGGGCCGTCGTAACTGTCCGATTGCGCTGCTGTGTCGGTTGCCAAGCCGCCCCGCCTTTCGCCGCCATCGCGGCACGACGGCGTGCCAGTTCTTCCGAACTAACGTCCGCTTTCAAGGACCGGTTTGGAATATCGATCTCGACCATATCGCCCTCTTCCAATAATCCGATATTCCCACCACTGGCAGCTTCTGGCGACATGTGGCCAATCGACAGCCCAGATGTTCCCCCGGAGAATCGGCCATCTGTGATCAAAGCACAGCTCTTCTCCAGGCCCATGGATTTCAGATAGCTAGTCGGATAGAGCATTTCCTGCATCCCCGGTCCGCCCTTCGGACCCTCGTAACGGATCACGACAACGTCGCCCGCCTTTACCTGCTTGGTCAAAATGGCTTTGGAAGCAAGATCCTGGCTTTCGAAAATTCTGGCCGGGCCGGTAAACTTCATCATATCCGCAGGAACCCCCGCCGATTTCACAATGCAGCCATCTTCAGCCAGATTGCCGTAGAGGACCGCTAATCCGCCGTCCTGACTAAAGGCGTGAGCTTTATCGCGAACCACGCCAGACGTTCTATCAAGATCAAGCTCAGAGTATCGCTTGTCCTGACTGAAGGGCGTTTCCGTACGCACTCCGCCCGGCGCAGACTTATAGAACGTATGAATTGCGCTATCTTTCGTGCGCAAGACGTCAAGTGTGTCGATTGCCTCTCCTATAGTCGGCGCATGGACCGTTTTACTGTCCCGGTGCAAAAGTCCGGCTCGGTCCAACTCTCCCAAGATTGCAAAAATTCCGCCGGCCCGGTGCACATCTTCGATATGAACATTCTCGATGGAAGGTGCCACCTTGCACAGATGCGGCACACGCCGCGATAGGCGATCAATATCTTCCATCGTGAAATTCACCTCGCCTTCATGCGCCGCAGCCAGCAGATGGAGAACGGTGTTCGTTGAACCTCCCATGGCAATATCAAGCGTCATGGCGTTCTCAAACGAATTGAAGGTCGCGATGTTACGCGGAAGAACCGAAACGTCATCTTTGTCGTAATAACGTTTCGCCAGATCAACGATCCTACGGCCAGCTTCCAGAAATAGCTCTTTGCGGTCTGCATGGGTAGCCAACACGGTGCCATTTCCCGGCAGCGCCAATCCCAGGGCTTCGGTCAGGCAGTTCATGGAATTGGCGGTGAACATGCCTGAACAAGAGCCACACGTCGGGCAGGCCTCCTGTTCGTAGGCGTCCAGTTCCGCATCACTCGTATTGGGGTTGGCCGCGATGACCATCGCGTCCACCACATCAACAATCTTCGAACCTTCCGTCGTTGTTATTTTCCCAGCTTCCATGGGCCCACCGGAAACAAAGACCGTCGGGATATTCAGGCGCAGGGCCGCCATCAACATGCCCGGCGTAATTTTGTCGCAGTTCGAGATACAGACTAAAGCATCAGCACAATGCGCGTTGACCATATACTCGACGCTGTCGGCAATGATTTCCCGCGAAGGTAAGCTATAAAGCATCCCTCCATGCCCCATCGCGATACCGTCATCGACGGCAATAGTATTGAATTCCTTCGCCACCCCTCCAGCCGATTCGATTTCGCGTGCCACCATTTGTCCGAGGTCTTTGAGGTGAACGTGCCCCGGAACAAATTGAGTGAAGGAGTTGGCGATTGCGATGATGGGCTTGGAGAAGTCCTCATCGCGCATACCGGTTGCCCGCCAAAGACTGCGAGCGCCAGCTTGATTTCGGCCATGGGTCGTAGTTCGCGAACGAAGCGGTGGCATATGTCAAATCCTTGATTTAAGAACTATCCAACAGTACTGCATCCTTGGGGATCAAGCATAGACCAGAGTCCTTCAATATGGCGCTAAACGCGCTTCGCATGCATAGTATGCGCTCGAGAAATGGGAGATTTTCGTGCCGAAGAAAAATATTTTCATTGTTTACGCCCACCCCGAGCCCCGCTCGCTGAATGGCACGCTGAAAGACTATGCGGTAAACCATCTACAGGATGCAGGACATACGGTCGAAGTTTCAGACCTTTACGCCATGAACTGGCGCGCGGAAGCCGACAGCCGAGACTTTCCGGAACACGATCCTGAAAAACGACTCTTCTATCACTCCGCGAGCAAGGAGGCATTCCTCACTGATACTCAGGCCCCTGAAATCAAAGCGGAACAGGAAAAATTGAAGTGGATGGATGCGCTGATCATTCAGTGCCCGATGTGGTGGTTCTCCATGCCCGCCATTCTCAAGGGCTGGGTCGATCGCGTTTACGCCCGCCGCTTCGCCTATGGTGTCGGATATCATGGATATGAACGCTATGGCGCGGGTAACCTGAAAGGCAAGCGTGCCCTTCTGTCTATGACCATCGGTCCTGAAGAAGCGCATTACTCTGAGCGAGGTGTGCACGGAAATATCGAAGACCTATTGTTTCCTATCACTCATGGCATTTTGTACTACCCTGGAATGGATGTGTTGCCCCCGCACCTTCTGTACCGAGCCGCGGCGCTTTCACCTGATGGGTTTGCCCCGGTCGCCGAAACCTACCGGACTCGGCTTGAAGGACTGTTCACTGACGAACCAATCTCGTTCAGGCCACAGGGCGGCGGCGAGTATGACGAGCAGTTTCGACTTAAGCCGGGCATTGCAGACGGGAAAAGTGGCTTTGCGATTCATCGGCGCGATTGATCACGTGGCCGGAGGACTTGAGCGCTTCTAGGGATGTTCCGCTCTCTT
>JAUIGX010000176.1 GCA_030432435.1 Alphaproteobacteria bacterium | reverse complement strand
AGCGGGGTCATATAAATGCGCCGACCTGCAACATTATCCAGGCGCCGACGTTTATCTATTGTGATCGGATGTAGCGTAAGCAAACCATATAGGAAGATAAAATGACCAATATTCGAAAAATCGTCGGTTTCCCCGGCATCGCCATCTTCGTTCTGACTTCGGTTCTGTCGCTATCAGCCTGCGACAATAACGACACGCCAGCCGAACGAACAGGCGAAGCTCTGGACGATATGGGCGACGATATTGAGGATGCTGTCGAAGACGCCGGCGACGATATTGAAGATGCCACCGACTAAGCATCTACACTGTTGAGGCGCGCCCCTCCCACTTGGGGGCGCGCCCTACTATGTGGATTGAATACGTGGATCGCAAAGGCCGTGCGCGCAAACCGGTGATCCGAGAGAAGAGTCTGGGCCCATGGAAGACGCAGGCAGGGCTATCGACGATGCCAACAAAACGATTGAGGACGCCGGGAAAGCGATGGAAAACGCCGGTGACAAAATCGAAGACGCTGCCGACTAGATCACCACACACCCTTGCCTAAGGTGAGCGCCTCTATTGCATGACGCACGAACTCTTTTATTCCGATTCGATAAACCGAACCGGCGCGCCAATAGGCGTATCCAACACTTCGTCGTCGCGCATGACAATGTTACCGCGGACGATAGTGGCCTTGGGCCAGCCCGTAACCTTCATGCCATCGAAAGCTGTCCAGCCCGATTTGCTGGCGATCCAGTCATTGGTGATGGTGCGCTCGGCCCGCAAGTCAACGATGGTAAAGTCACCGTCGTAGCCTTCGATGATTTGCCCTTTACCTTTGAGACCGAAGACGCGCTCGGTTCCTGAACTTGTCAGTTCCACAAACCGCTGCAACGTCAGGCGCCCTTCATGCACATGATTGAGCATCACCGGCACCAGGGTTTGCGTGCCGGTCAGACCCGACGGGCTACGCGGATAGGGCCGCGCTTTTTCTTCCAGGGTATGCGGCGCATGGTCCGAGCCCATACAATCTACAATCCCCGCATTGACGCCGTCCCATAAGGCTGCGCGATGCCGCGCATCGCGAATGGGCGGGTTCATCTGCGCAAGACTGCCGAGCCGCTCATAGCATTCTGGCGCGGCCAGCGTGAGATGCTGGGGCAGCACTTCGACCGTCGCAATATCCTTATGTTGACGGAGGATATCGATCTCTTCCGCCGTCGAGATATGCAAAACATGCACGCGCCGCCCGGCTTCACGCGCAAGGCGCAGCAGGCGTTTGGTAGACCGCACCGCAGTTTCCACATCACGCCATTCCGCGTGCATGGCCACGTCGGCGCCGTCCTTGACCATATGCGCGCGCTCATCAAGGCGCATATTGTCTTCGCTGTGCACCGTCACCCGACGTGTGCCGGAGCGCAGCACGCGCGCGACATTCTCATCGTCGGCGACCAGCAGCGTGCCGGTGCTCGATCCCATGAACATTTTGACGCCGCAGCAGGCGGGAAGCTTCTCGAGCACCCCCAGATTGTCGGCGTTTTCCGGCGAAGCGCCGACATAAAACGCAAAGTCGGTCCACGACCGACCGGTCGCTCGCGTCACCTTGTCCGCCAGCGCCTGGGCCGTGGTCGTGGACGGATCGGTGTTCGGCATTTCGAACACGGACGTAATACCGCCCAACGCTGCGCCGCGCGTCCCTGATTCTAAATCTTCTTTATGGGTATTCCCCGGCTCGCGAAAATGAACCTGTTCGTCGATGCACCCAGGCAGCACCGTCAAATGACTTGCGTCAAAGCGCGCTTCTGCTTTCGCGGATTTTAAATCGCCGATCCCGGCAATCCGTCCGCCGCGCACCCCCACGTCCGCTTCCACCGGGCCGCCGGGAACGAATACCGCGCCGCCATGAATAATCAGATCGAAAGTCTCGCTCACAAAACCGTCCAGTACTTTTAGTGTTTAAGCTGACAGCGTTTCAAAAACGTCGCCCTGCGACCTTTGGCCAAGCATATGCCGCTGATGCCACAATGCATAGAATAGCAGCACCCACGCCGCCTGTCCGGTCCGCGCGGTCACATCGCTAAATAAAGCTTCGACTTGGCCGGGCAAGCACATTTCCGCGACGCCCTCCTGCCGCGCGACCAATGGGCCTAGCCGCGGTCCCTCGGCAGCGAGCCAGTCTGCCACCGGCACTGTAAAACCGCGTTTCTTGTCAAACGCCGCCGCCGCCGGAAAGTTCTCTGCAAGCCACTGGCGCACAATCCATTTACCAACCCCGCCCTGCACTTTCTGGTCGGCTTTCAGCGAAAACGCGAATTTGGCAACGTGCGAATCAAGGAACGGCACTCGCCCTTCGACACCAAAAGCCATCAAACATCGGTCCAACTTGATCAGAAGGTCATTGGGCAGCCACGCCGCGCAGTCAACCGCCTGTGCTGCGCGCAAAACGGCGCTTTTGGCGCCTAAATCGGTGCTTTGAGCGCGCAAAACCGCACGTTCAAGCGCGCCTAACCCCTCTCGCCAACGCTTAGACTCGCGCCGCAAGACACCCGAACCTGCCAGAATAGAGCGCCGAAACGGGCGTTTAGACAGCGGCCAGGGCCGCATTGCGGCGCGGTAGCGGCCATAACCGGCGAACATTTCGTCGCCGCCCTCGCCCGTCAGCACCACTTTCACGTCTTTTGCCGCCCGCCGCGCCAGCAAATAAGTAGGAACAACCGCATAATCAGGCGCCGGATCGTCCATAGCTGCGGCGATTTGCGGCAGGTTTTGCCAGAAATCGGCGGCGGAAACTTCGAGTTCTATATGCTCGGCCCCGGCAGCCTGCGCCACGATGCGCGCCGCATCGCGCTCATCATGCGCGCCGGTGCCCGGAAACGCAGCTGTATAGGCCAGCACCGGCGCGTCATTGAGCTGCGCCATCATCGCCAGCACCGCCGCAGAATCAATTCCACCAGACAGAAACATGCCGTACGGCACGTCCGAACGCTGATGTGCGGCCACAGTTTCGCGCCATATGTCGTCAAATTCTGCAAGCGCGTCACGGTCCGGCCGCGCAGCGCCGCCGCCGGTAAGCACATCCGGATGTTTTAAGCGCCCAGTAATCCGCCCATTTTCGACGACGAGTGTTTCACCGGGCGCCACCCGGTGAATATGTTCAAACACCGTCGCTGTTCCGGTCGAGAACTGAAGTGCCAAAGTCTCATCGCGCACCGACATTTTTTGAGACGGCGCTACCAATCCCGCCGCGACCAGAGCCTGCGGCTCGGAGGCGAAGCAGAATCCTACCGCCGTTTCCGCGTAGTAGAGCGGCTTAATGCCAAAGGGATCGCGTGCAAGAACCAGCTTGTTATCCGCAGGATCATGCAGGACCAACGCATACATACCGCGCAGATCATCGGTGAACACATGGCCCCGAGCGCGATAGACGTGCAGCGCACTTTCACAATCGGATTCGGAAATAAAATCCACTGAAGAAAACGCCCGCCGCAAGTCCGGATCGTTGTAAATCTCGCCATTCGCGATCAGTGCGATCCCGTCCGGCGCGACAAATGGCTGCCGTCCTCCCTCGACATCAACAATCGCGAGGCGGGTATGAACCAGACCGACATCGCCGCGATTCAATTCTCCCCGGCCATCGGGACCGCGGTGTGACAAGGCATTTGCGAGTTTTTCTAAGATGTCGTCCGGCAAAGGCCGACCGTCGCGCATCATGACGCCGGCAATTCCGCACATGCGGCGTCCTAACTGTCCATTTTCGGCGCGAGTTCAGCCGCCAGCTTTTTGAACAGGTCTACATATTGCGGCACCACTTTATCCGCGGCAAACGTCTCGGCGTAGGCTAGCTTGCCTGCCGCGCCCAGCTTCTTCGCAAAGTCGGGATCGCGGCATATCCATTTGATGGCTTCGGCCATGCTGACCGCGTCCCCCACCGGCACCAGCATTCCGTTTTCTTGATGGCGGACCAACAGACCCGGACCCAAGCTATCGGACGCGACCACCGGCACGCCAGTGCTCCAGGCTTCAGCCACCACATCACCGACATCTTCTTGCCTGGCGGGATAAACAAAAACATCAGCCGGCGCGATGATTGATGCCAGATCATTCTGCCATCCGATAAAGCGTGTGCGCGGTTTCACGCCAGCTTCGTGAGCCTGCTCTTCAAGGCGGGTGCGACCTTCGCCATCGCCGGCCACCCAGAGATAATGCTCAGGCAAACGACTAAGCGCGGCGAACAACACATCGAGGCCTGAATTTTCTTCAAGGCGCGCAGCGGTCACGATCAGCTTTGCGGCAGGTGGCGTAAAAAATGTTTTCCGCTTAACCACGACCGCATCCGCCCCTTTCCTCGGCACCGCCGGAACATGAGGAAGAACATGCACACGTTGTTTTGGCCACTGCGCGGTCATGGCCCGATCAGCCCGTGCAGATGACGGCATAAAAAGGTGATCGCATTTGGCCAGCGCATTGGCATCAAAGGTCGTGCCGACACGTCCAAGATGAATGAACGCGCCTTTTTCGACGAACGCCGCAGTATCAGGTGTCCACGAGACGACAATATCGGGGGCGAAACGACGGATTTCGTTGTTGATTTTCCGCCGGTCCAAGAAGGCGAAGCGGCTGGGAAAGGACATTTCCGCCGCAACAACGCCTATGGCCGCCAAATGCTCGGTGCGTGCCGGATTCTGGCGCAACATAACCCGCTGCACAAAACCCTGCTGCTCGAGCGCCTGAACAAGGCGCTCCATCTGTCGCTCGACGCCGCCATATGGCGCGCCAGACATAAGATGGAATATTTTCAAACAGACATCCTCGCCCTACTTCACCCTAGGTTTCGCACAGCCATAGGGAGGAAGCCAAGGGCTCACTTCGCGTGCTCTGCTTGATCCTGCCCCTGGACCGAGTCCATAAGGTGCCCAAACGCCGCCTCCACGTTCTCCGGCTCGAGTTCCCCGATTTGCGGATCGTCGGAGTTCGCCCGTACAACCCTACACTTTTCACCCCAGGGAGCATAACACACCGGATCGGTCGGACCGAAAACAGCTAATGTCGGTAAGCCCGCAACCGCGGCCAGATGGCTAAGCCCGGAGTCATTGCCGATAAACGCGCGGCACCGCTTCAGGGCTGCATAGACCGTTAAAAGGTCAGCCTGACCGAACAAGGCCATCGGCCTGTGTTCCTTCAACGCGTCGAGAACCGGCGCGGCCGCATCCGCATCGTTTTGCCCCCCCAAGAGCGCTACTCGCCATCCCTCGTACGGTCCGCCCGTGCCCAGCAACCTCTGGCCGAGCACCGCAAACCGATCTACCGGCCATGTCTTGTTGGGGTTTGCAGCCATCGGCGCTAGGGCCAGCACTGGGCTGCCATCGGGAATAAGGCGCAACGCCGCCTCTTCGTTTTTTGGTGCGGTATAGAGAAAAGGGTCTGCAGGTTCCGACAAATTTAGAACCGAGGACAGCAACGGAACACGGTGGATAGTGTTGTCGGTCGCGCCGAGGACCGCGCGTTTGCGAGAGCGAATAAAATACGAGACCAAGGAGCGGCGCAAATCAACCACGAGGTCCCATTTTTTCGCCCGCACTTTGCGCCAGAGCGAGAACCAATGGCCGTCAAATGGACGCTTGGTCATCACAATAACGTCGTCCAGGCGCGGCACAGCGTCAAATAACGAGGCGGCCAATGGGCCGCAGGCAACGGTAAAGCGCGCATCGGGATACCGATCAACGAGATGCTTCAAAACACCCGAAGACAATACGGCATCGCCAATTCGCGTGTAGGTGATGAAAAGTATTTTCACAGCGCTTTAAGCCGCCGAAGCCTGCAACTGAGAAATAAAGTCGGTGAATTCGTTTGTCGCAACAGGCCATGTGCGACGCCGCTCCGGCGCACCGGCCGCCTCGCTGAGCCCCTTGAACACACCATCGTCGCTGAGAATTTGCACCGTGACGTTTGCAAAGGCCTCCGCGTCCGGCACGATGTATCCGGACTGACCATTGATAATGCGCTCATCAACACCGCCTAGACGGCGCGCGACAGCCGGCAATCCCGCCGTCTGCGACTCCGCGAGAGTCCAGCAGGCAAAGTCTTGTGCGTGCCCCGGATACAGGTGGACGCGCGAGGTGCGGTACACATCGGCCATGCCTTCATCATTGCGCGGATCGACCACCACCACATTCGCCTCGGCGGCCGCTTTTACTTGTTCGAACACCGGCAGAACCGCTTCAGGAACTTCATCGGTGCGAATGCCTCGTGACAGTACAGCCGAATAAACAGAAAGACGCGCCTCGGGTAAGCGCGGGTGCACAAGTCGTGTCCAAACATCGATAAGCCAATCGAGGCCTTGCAGCGGATGCGTAGTGACAATCGCGTGCGGCTTCGGCGCTTCATCACGCGCGGCTTGTTTCATCGCGTTTTCCGCGTACACCAGTTCTTCCGGCGAGAGATCCGACGTGTCGATCGTGGTTTCAAAGTAAGCGTTACGCACCCCAGGCGGCACCGTGATCGATTTCAGCTTGCCCTTGTAGTGCTGCGCTTGCGCTGCGCTGACAAACATCAACGCGGGCTCCAACGACTCCCAAAGTTCTTCATTCGCCGAAGCACTGAGGTAATCAGGCGCTCCCGTGACCCACAGCACTCGCTTATCGGCATTTCTGATCTTGCCCAGGAGCGAGGGCTTGCGCACGGCAATAAGCACGTCCGCCGATCGAGGCACATTGGAATCACTAAAAGGTACCCAGTACGCCCCATCCGCCATATGAGCGTAGGGCGTCCGGTTCACGACGGTTACATCATGCTCGGCCTGGGACAGCGCGGCCGCCAAGCTTGCTACTGCTTTTTCCGGCCCGCCAAGGGGCCGCCGCAGAGAAGTGTAGCCGTCGTAGGGGACGGACTCATCAATAAAAACAAAGCGCATGCGGGGCCTTATACCCCTGCGGCGCTTCACGCGAAAGGGCTGCGACACCTTGCCGCAAGGGCGCGGCGTGCTACATAACGGGAACAGAGGTAATCGAGGATTTTTTCCATGGCATTTTACACGTTTCTGTCGCATCGCGGCCTCATTGCCGTGTCGGGCGCGGATCGCTTCAGTTTCCTCCAGGGGCTGGTGTCCAACGATATGCGGAAAGTCGAGCGCGGCGGAGTGGTGTGGGCGGCCTTGTTGACCCCCCAGGGTAAGTTCTTACACGATTTTTTCGTTTTCCCGCTGAAAGGCGTACTTTTTCTGGAATGTGAACAGGCCCGCCGCGACGATTTGCTCGCCAGGCTCTCACGTTACAAGCTGCGTGCGAAAGTGGAGCTAAGCGCCGAG
>JAUIGX010000175.1 GCA_030432435.1 Alphaproteobacteria bacterium | reverse complement strand
CTTCAAGGAATCCGTCCTCGTCGATGAGTTGCGCCGCCAAGGTGTGGTCGAACTACACTTCGTGCGCGAGAACATGATTATCAATCAGAATGCTTCAAGCTCAGACATCCTGCGCTGGGACTTCTCGGTCATGGGCGCGAAATCTTACGTGCTTAATCTGTCGGAAAACGTAAAGCGCAGTCTGGAATATAAGCGCCGCAATGGCGAATGGGGCGGAAAGGCACCGCTAGGTTATCTCAACACCCGCGATGCGAATGGAAAGGCTACCGTGGTCCCTGACAAGGAACGGGCCTTTTTGATTCGGATGCTGTTCGAGGACTACGCCAAGGGCACGAATTCCATCAGCGGCGATCTTGTAAAGAAGGCTAAGGACTGGGGTTTGGTCAACAAGACTCGCAAAGGTGGCCTTCTCTCAGCCAGCCAAATTCAGCACATCCTGAAGAACCCGTTCTACTACGGCGAGATGAACGTGAAGGGGCAACTTCAGCCGCATAAGTACGATGCACTAATCACCAAGGAGCTTTGGGACCGTTGCCAGGACGTGATGCAGGGCAGCACCCGCGCCACGGCCACGCGCTACTCGGAGAAGCCATTCGTGTTCCGGGGCCTGCTGAAATGCGCCGTGTCGGGCCGTACCGTCACCTGCGACGTGAAGAAGGGTCGGCATGTCTATCTGATCTGCCGCGATCCAGCCGACCCAGCCAAGAAGGTGTTCGTGCCGGAAAGCGAGGTTCTGAACCAGATTAAGGGTGTGTTTCGTTCGATCCAGGTTCCCGAGAAACTGCTGGGGGCCTTGCTGGAGCATATGAAGGCTAGCCATGCGGTCGAGAACCAGTTCCACTTGGACGCCGTCGCTGGCTTGCGCCGCGAATATGATCAGGTCCGTGACAAGCTAGCCATGTTGCTCGACCTGCGGCTCGACAAGAGTATTACAGGGGATGAGTACGACAAAAAAGCGCGTGAGTTGAAGGAGCGCCACCTCGAACTGGCCATGCGTATCGAACAGCATCAGAAAGGCGAGGGCGTGTACCGGACAACACTGGAAAGCCTGATTTCTATAGCGTCTCGCGCCGCTGATATTTTTGAGCGTTCGAAAATAGACCAAAAGCGCGAACTGATTGCTTTCGTGTTTTCGAACTTACGTTTGAAGGGCAAAAAGCTAGAGTTTGCCTTGCGTTCACCCTTCGACCTGATGGTCAATCGGCGCACTTATGCAAGTTGGCTGGGGGACTAGGATTCGAACCTAGATTGACGGAGTCAGAGTCCGCTGTCCTACCATTAGACGATCCCCCATCAGGGCCTGTCGGCAGCCGGTATCTTACCCCTTCGGGCCGTGGCTTTTAAATATACGTGCCGAATCTAGCCGGTAGAGCGGCGGCATCCTTGTGGAATCCGCTCCCGGTTTCAAGAGGTTTCAAGCAGAATCTTTATAGGCTTGTCCGGTGCGGGCCCTTTTCCTGCCGGAACTAAGCCGATAGCATGTTCCCATAGGTTCAAATAGGACGCCGCAGCGCGGGGCGCGTTCCCCGTCCTTGGTGTGAAAAGGTCAGCGGCTGATGGCTGATAAGTATGGAGCCAGTATAGAGCCGGCGGCAGATGGCCATGCCGGGTCAGGCGAGTCCTGCGGCGCATCTCGCCGATGCGCGGGGCGCGCGGCTGAGCGCAATGGCCTGGAGACGGCGTTTGCCGCTCTTGATCTGGGAACCAACAATTGCCGCATGCTGGTGGCGCGGCCGGACAGCAGCGCGGACAACGGCGAGTTTCGGGTCATCGATTCATTCTCTCGCATCACACGGTTGGGCGAAGGTCTAAGCGCGACCGGCCAATTGTCGAAAGGGGCGATGGACCGGACCATTGAGGCTCTGAAGCGGTGTGCGGAAAAGATGGACCGCCGCCAGGTCGCGGCCTCGCGCAATGTTGCCACCGAGGCGTGCCGCCGGGCTGCCAATTGCGCCGAGTTCTTGGAGCGGGTCACCGCCGAAACCGGCCTCCAGCTAGAGATCATTTCAGCCCATGAAGAGGCGACGCTTGCTTTAAAAGGCTGCGCGGCCTTGCTCGATTTCACCATGCCCTATGCGGTTATCTTTGATATCGGCGGCGGGTCCACCGAAGTGCTGTTCGTAGAGGTTGCGCCCGATCGCAGCATGTCTGTTCGCGGGTGCATATCCCTGCCCATGGGCGTTGTGACTGTCGCGGAAGATTGCGGCGGCGGCGATCTGTGCGCGCGCACTTATGAGACCGTGGTCGCCCGTGTTCAGCAGCTGCTCGAATCGTTCGAAAAAACCTACGGTATCGGCGAAAAAATCACCGCCGGGGTGGCCCAGATGATCGGCACCTCGGGTACGGTCACGACTCTGGGCGGCCTGCATATGGGGCTAGAGCGCTACGACCGCGCGATGGTCGACGGCATAACGCTGGACTTCGAAACCGTCCACGCCACCAGCCAGGCTCTGTGCGGGATGACCCTGCAGCAGCGTGCCGCCGAACCGTGCATCGGTTGGCAGCGCGCCGACCTCATGCTGGCGGGCTGCGCCATACTTGAAGCCATTTGCCACCTGTGGCCGGTCGGCAAGCTTCGGGTCGCCGATCGCGGTTTGCGCGAGGGCTTGCTGATGGATCTGATCCATCCGGCCATGCTTCGGGTGGCGCCCGGTGAAATGCATATGCCTTCGGCGCATATTTGATTAGTTTGCGCCCATGACACAGCGAAGACGCGGCGGCGGTCGTAAGGGACCGGCCAATTCAACGACCACCAAAGCAACATCGGGACGCGGACTGTCCGTGCGCGTGAAAAGTGCGCGCGGCCGTACTGTCGGCCAAACCCGCTGGCTTCAACGCCAACTCAACGATCCGTATGTCGCGCGCGCCAAGGCCGAAGGCTACCGTTCGCGCGCGGCCTATAAGTTGATGGAACTGGACGACAAGTACCAGGTGCTGAAGCCCGGCAAGAAGGTGGTTGATTTGGGCGCGGCCCCCGGGGGCTGGACTCAGGTTGCAGTGGCGCGCGTCAAAGCAGAAGCCGAGGACGGCGGAACAGTGGTCGCCATCGATATTAACAGCTGGGAAGAGGTCGCCGGCGCAACCTGTTCCACTCTCGACTTCCTCGACCCCACAGCTCCCGACAAATTGAAACAGGCCCTGGGCGGTCCGGCAGATGTGGTGCTCAGCGATATGGCCGCCCCCACCACGGGCCACGGGCCAACGGATCACTTGCGAATCATGGGTCTTGCGGAAGCGGCCTGGGAATTCGCGCTTGATGTGTTGGCACCCGGCGGGACATTTATCTGCAAGGTGTTCCAGGGTGGAGCCGAGGGCGAGTTGCTGAAACAGATTAAAACGCGCTGCGCCACCGTACGTCACGCCAAGCCCCCCGCCAGCCGCCCGGACTCCGCCGAGGTCTATTTGGTGGCTACCGGTTTTAAGGGCTGAATCAAAGGCTTAGAGAGGCTCGCGCTGGCCTTGTATCGCCATTTGAATCATGCAATAACCCCGCACCTTTTATAGAGTTATAGAGCGCCTCCGCGTTTCAAGCGGCTGACTTTCCCGCAACCGGCGCTCGCAATGAAGGAGCGCAGTGCGGAAGACGTATGGAGATTCTTGAAGCCCTGACGTTCGACGACGTCTTGCTCGTCCCCGCGGCCTCCTCGGTTCTCCCTGCCCAGACCAACACGTCTTCACGCCTGACCAAAACGATCTCCCTGAACATACCGCTGATCTCGGCGGCCATGGATACGGTCACCGAAAGCGGCTTGGCTATTGCGCTGGCACAGGCCGGCGGCATCGGCGTTATTCACAAGAACTTCGGTGCGGCCGAACAGGCCCAGGAAGTGCGCCGGGTGAAGAAGTTTGAGTCGGGCATGGTGGTGAATCCCGTCACCATTTATCCCGATCAAACTCTGGGCGATGCGCTCAAGCTTCGCGAGCAGCACAAAATTTCCGGTATTCCGGTTGTTGAACAAGGCTCCGGCAAGCTAGTCGGCATTTTGACCAATCGCGATATGCGCTTTGCGACCGATCTGAAGCAGCCGGTCAGCGAGCTGATGACCAAGAATAAGCTGGTGACGGCGCCCGAAAACATCGGCCGCGAAGAGGCGGTGAAGCTGTTGCATCAGTACCGCATCGAAAAACTGCTCGTCGTGGATAAAGACTACCGTTGTGTGGGCCTCGTCACGGTGAAAGATATCGAAAAGGCCCGGGCCTACCCTCTGGCCTGCAAAGACGAACAAGGCCGTTTGCGCGTTGCCGCAGCCACGGGCGTTGGCGAAGACGGTTATGCGCGCGCCGAAGCGCTGTTGGACGCAGGCGTTGATGTGCTGGTGGTCGATACGGCGCACGGCCATTCGTCCGGCGTCATCGATGCGGTGGCCAGAATTAAACGTACGTCGAATTATACGCAGGTCGTTGCCGGGAACATCGCAACGCCTGATGCCGCGAAAGCGCTGATCGATGCGGGTGCCGATGCTCTCAAAGTCGGCATTGGTCCGGGTTCGATATGCACCACGCGCATCGTCGCCGGTGTGGGCGTGCCTCAGCTCACCGCCGTGATGGAAGTTGCCGAGATAGCGCGCAAGTCCGGCGTGCCGGTTATCGCCGACGGCGGCATCAAGTCCTCGGGCGATATCGCCAAGGCCATCGCCGCGGGCGCAGATTGCGTGATGATCGGCGGGTTGCTCGCGGGCACCGAAGAAAGCCCCGGCGAAGTGATCTTGTATCAGGGCCGCACCTTTAAAGATTATCGCGGCATGGGTTCGCTCGGCGCTATGGCACGCGGCTCGGCTGATCGTTACTTTCAGGAAGAAGTCAGCGACAATATGAAGCTGGTGCCCGAAGGCATCGAGGGGCGCGTTCCTTATAAGGGGCCGGCCGGCGCCGTTATTCATCAGCTCATCGGCGGCCTTAAGGCGGCCATGGGGTATACCGGCAACGCCACCGTCGCCGAGTTGCAGAAAAACGCCAAGTTCCGGCGGATCACCGGTGCCGGCATGCGCGAAAGTCATGTTCACGATGTCACAGTCACCCGCGAAGCGCCCAACTATCGCCTCAACAACTCCTGATTTATTTAGTCTCGGGCGGAGTGTTGCGCCGTGATACCCACAGCCCGCATACAGACCTCTATTGAACTCCTTGATGAAGTGCTTGCCACAGACCGTCCCGCCGACGGTGTGATGTCCGCCTATTTTCGCGCGCGCCGCTTCATAGGCGCGAAGGACCGCCGCTCCGTCTCCGATCAAATCTGGCGCGTCTTGCGATATCGCGCACGGCTCACCTGGGCGCTCGGCACCGATGCGCCTAGCGGCCGCCTTCTTGTCCTCGCCAATCTTGTGCGCGGCGAAAGCAAATCCATAGACGCTGTGGCCGGTTTGTTCTCCGGCGCCAAGAACGGGCCTCTGCCGCTTTCGGTCAACGAAAAGCGCATGGCCGAGCGCGCCCGAACAAAAAACACAGACGATGCCCCGCGCCCGGTCAAGTTTGAATGCCCCGATTGGCTTTTGGAAAAAATAGATGCGGCGTTCGGCGACCAGGCCGACAAAGAAATTACGGCGCTCGGCGATGAAGCGGCGCTCGATCTGCGTGTGAATACGCTGAAGGCAACGCGCGACGAGGTGCTGGCATCGCTGAAACGCGAAAATCTGGACGCAGCGCCCACACCCTTGTCGCCCATCGGTATTCGCTTGCCCGCGCGCATCGCTCTTGGCGCGCATGCCGGTTTTCAAAGCGGCCTGTTTGAAGTGCAGGACGAAGCCTCGCAAATCTGCGCGCAGCTCGTGGACGCACAGCCGGGTAAGGCGGTTGTTGATATGTGCGCCGGGGCGGGCGGCAAAACCCTGGCCATTGCCGGGGCAATGGCCAACAAGGGCCGCCTTGTCGCCTGCGATGTATCGGTCGGCCGGTTAGAGCGCAGCAAACTTCGCCTGCGCCGCGCCGGGGTTCATAACGCCACATTGCGGATCATCGAAGAGCACGACAAATGGCTGAAGCGTCAGGCCGGCACGTTCGACCGGGTGCTGGTCGATGCACCGTGTTCCGGTACCGGCGCATGGCGGCGCAATCCGGACGCCCGCTGGCATTTGTCGCCGGAAAATCTGGAAAACCTTGCCGCGACGCAAGACGGCTTGTTGGATCAAGCGGCAGCGCTTGTAAAATCGGGTGGCCGGCTGATCTACGCCACGTGCTCGATTTTGCCGGAAGAAAACACCGAGCGGGTCGAAGCCTTTCTCGCCCGCAACGACAAATTTAGGGCCCATCCGGTCGGTGATCTCTGGGCGCAGCTTCTTGGCACTGATGCACCGCTGACCGCTGCACCCGGCAGCCCCTTTCTAACGCTTACCCCCGCACGCAATGGCACAGATGGATTTTTCGTGGCCATTCTCGATAGAGTTCCCTAAAGGACACCGCCAAGGATAGGCCATGACAACACACAGTTCCGACCGCATTCTCGTAATCGATTTTGGCTCCCAGGTTACCCAGCTCATCGCGCGCCGGGTGCGCGAGGCGGGCGTGTACTGTGAAATTCAGCCGTTCAACAAAGTCACCATTGCGTCCATCAAATCCTACGATCCGCGCGGCATCATTCTGTCCGGTGGTCCGGCGTCGGTCATGGATATCGGCACACCCAAGGCGCCGGACGGTGTGTTCGAGTTGGGCCTTCCGGTGCTCGGCATTTGCTACGGTCAGCAAACCATGGTCGCGCAGCTTGGCGGGCGCGTTGAAACCTCCGACCACCGCGAATTCGGCCGCGCCTTTATAGATGTGAAGGACGGCTGCGCCCTGTTCGGCGATCTCTGGGCCGCGGGGGCGCGCGAACAGGTTTGGATGAGCCACGGCGACCGGGTCATCGATCTGCCGCAAGGTTTTAAAGTGGTCGCCACCAGCGACGGCGCACCCTTTGCCGCCATCGCCGACGATACGCGCCGGTTTTACGGAGTGCAGTTTCACCCCGAGGTCGTGCATACGCCTCAGGGCGCGGCGCTTCTCAAACGATTCACCCACGATATTTGCGGCGCCAAGGGCGATTGGACCATGGCAGCGTTTCGCGCCCAGGCCATCGACGCTATCCGCGCGCAGGTCGGTAAAGGCAAGGTTATCTGCGGCCTTTCCGGCGGTGTGGATTCTTCCGTCGTTGCCGCGCTGGTCCATGAAGCGATTGGCGATCAGCTCACCTGTGTGTTGGTCGATCACGGTTTGATGCGCGCGGGCGAGACCGAGCAGGTGGTGCGCGTGTTCCGCGACCGCTTCAACATTCATCTGATAGACCGGGATGCCTCCGCTCTCTTCCTCGGCAAGCTTGCAGGCGAGATAGACCCGGAGAAGAAACGTAAAATTATCG
>JAUIGX010000174.1 GCA_030432435.1 Alphaproteobacteria bacterium | reverse complement strand
CGTTACGTCACGCCGGCACAACGCCACGATGCTCGAGAAGAGCCCATCCTGGCCGCGCGGCACCGGCTGTATCAGCAAGCGCGTGACAATGCCCCCGGCCGATGGTCCGGGGCCACGCGAAACTGGAAGCCCGTCGGCCCTGTGTGGCTGAATCCTGAGCCGGCACTAAAAGCAGCATGACAGAGGCTCCAACTACCTTGACAGACACCGCCAGGAAAGCCCGCTTATCTTGATAACCAGCACGGTTGTTATGCTCATGGTGTGCGGCGCATGCCTTGCGAGTGACTGAACCAGCATAAACCCGCGACTGCACGAAATGATGCGCAGGCAGCACGCTCACCTTCGCGACCGGAGAAATCGGAGCTATACGCTATACTTAGTCTCTACACCATTTTACAGATTTTGAGACTCGCCATGTTTGAAACAATGCCATGCGGTCAGACCGTTATCAACAAGATGCACAATTCAGGCGAGCCGGTTTCAGATAATCAATTGAATTTATTAAGGTAAGCCTTGGGTATTTAGCGGGTTCAATTAGTAAGCACCATTGCCGGTGGTGTGCGGTAGTCGAGAGAGGAATGGAGCGGCGAGCAGCCAAAAAAATATGCTTAATCTTGAGAACAGCATAAAGGGAGCGTTCGGTCAAACGTACAAACAAGCGAACTAGGTTGCGCTCCCATAAACGGCTAAGCTGCCGAATATTTTTTTGAACCGCATGCGCTCCATAAGTGCGTTAAGAGTATGCAAACGTGGAGATCCTTATCACTCTGTAAGGATTTATAACAATACAGGATAATCAAAGGGAGGGGCGGGACATGGAGCACCCTTCAAAGGAAGAGAGTTCTAATGATAGTGATCTGTTTCATTTACGCAGTAAAATTATAACGCAGAATGATAATGCGGATGACGATAAATTCCGAGTTGCACTCATTGATTCACACTCGTTGACACGAATGTCCGTCACCCAACTACTGGAGTCGAGCACATACGCCAAGCGTCGTTCGGAAGATTTTATCATTTTGCCTTTCTCCAGCGCCGCTGAGCTTTTATCCTGTGACCTCAGCTACCGGGTGAGGCTGATTCTCCTCAGCGTGGGTTCATGCTGTGTCAGTGAGGAAAAAATATCTAAAGATATCAATCGGCTGAGGAAAAACCTGCTTGATATACCCGTGGTTATATTGTCCGAGCGGGAAGAACCTCATTGTATTTTAAAAGCGCTTCGTTTTGGAGTGCACAGCTATATTTCTACGCAGCTTAATCCGGAGGTGGTTATCCAAGCCCTGCGCCTTATCCAGGTTGGCGGCACATTTATTCCTCCCAACATCCTGCTGGGGCCTTTCGAGGGGATGCAGGCGGCCAAAGAAGGGGGTGGCGTGTTTTCTCCAACCCTTCTGAAAGATTTTACGCCGCGGCAATCTGAGGTGCTTCAGCTTCTGCGCGAGGGCAAGTCGAATAAAATTATAGCCTATGAACTTAACATGCAGGAGAGCACGGTTAAGGTCCACGTCCGGCAAATTATGAAAAAACTTAAAGCCATAAACCGAACACAAGTAGCAATTTTCGCCTATCAAATTTATGAGGAAAGGGGTTAGAAAGAAACAGTCGGAAGCCCGAAACGGACAACCAAAGTGACCGCGACTGAGTAATCAGACGCCTGGTCCGTAAGACCCGCTGTTGCGGAAAAGTCGAGGAATTTACCGTGTCCGACGATCGAGGAGGCCCCGAATGCCAAACTTGCGATCACTCGATCCGTACCGTCGATCGCCCGGCCGTCCACTTTTATCTTATCGACAAATGATTGATTGATAGTCAAACGCAATGAGGTCTCCGGGCTTGCGGCCAGGAGCGCCCCTACCGAGAAGTCGAAGGCGTCGCCTGGATCGATGCCGTTCTTCTCAAAGCTTGCTGTATAAGAGAAACTACCGATGAAAACCAGTGGGTCTTGGCGCTTGGTGGCGGTCAGCGACCCTGACAACTCATTAAAACCGCTGCCGAGCGGGTTGGCGGCATTGGTTTTACCGGTGTCCGTATTCCAGGTCACCCGACCGATCAAATTTGGCCACCACAGACCTTCGCGTAGCAAGGCCTTCGCGAAGCCTACCCGAAAATCACCGAAACCTGAACTGGAGTCGCTGACCTCGTTACGCCCAACACCACTGATATCCGTTACCACCTTGCTGTCAAGGTACCGGTAAGGAATACCGAATTCCAGCTGGCTGTCGAAAGGCAGGCCAAAACGGAAAAACAGATCCCCGGCAAAGGCGTTGCGTCGGACATCTTGTTCTACGAGGAACGGGGCTCCTTGCTGGAGAGCTAAATTCAGATCATCGAACTCGCTTCGCGTATAGCTGAAACTGGGCTGGATTTCGGCCAGTCCAAAAGGAAGGAGCAGAGCACCTTGCACGACCAACGTCCGCTCCAGTGCCCGTTCGGCGGCTTCTTCATCAACCTCGAACTGGCCCGCTGCCGCGGGATGCGCTTGATTTTGAGCCGCTGATGTCGGCTGTGTGGGGGATTGCGGCTCGGCTGCTTCGGCCAGTACCGGCAATCCTTCAAATCTCGAAGGCCGGTCGGGAATCGTCGAGCTCAACTTTGAGTGAGCAAAGGCGGGCGTGGCTATGGAAAAAACGGCAACCATAAACACGCTTCGCTTCAGATTGAGCGTGCGTCGGCGCAGCAGGGACATAAAGTACCCTCGATTCTTAAGTTTTTGTGTCGTGCTTAGTGCGCTTTTCGCCCCAATGATCCGATATACGCGACTACTTTTGCGCCCCCTGATGTGCTGAGGTCCCCTATCCTGGTATCAGTTCGCCCATTTTATTAGTGGTAGTCGGCTGCGAAATTCTGGTGACTCAGAACATAATGAAATCCTGCGGGCGCGGTGCGAGGCCATTGGCCGGCGCGTTGCCGCTCTTGTGGACAACGATGAAGCCAACCTTGCCGATTTGGGGATAATTGATCCAGACATGCTTGAATCGTTTTATCCCCATGGTCCGGTTCCCCCAGGCTGGATCGGCCAACAGAACCTGATTTCTACGGACGCCTCGAAACACCACGAAGTGATTATAGCCATGCAGGCTTAGCGGAACCATGATCGGGGCTCGCTCGATCAGATCCTGCAACGTGAGTTTGCCGTAGCCGATCCCCTCGTATCCCCGCTGATCCACATAGCGCTTGAGGTCGAGCAAGGAAAAACCCTGACGTATTCGGACAAGCAGAGGATTCGCCAAATACTCCTTGCGTTTCATCAGCGCCTTGGCAATGTCTCGTTCCGGAACGGAGTCGCCGTGCTGGTAACGCAAGATGGTGGCAAGCGCAGCGGCACCGCAACTCAGATCCCACTGTTGCACTACTACATGGTCTCGGCGCATTTCCAAAAGCGACGTAACCGGTGCTCGCCCTGAAGCCTGCGCCGATCCCAGCAGACCGAGCAGAAGGCTGAAGATGATCGTCCAGCGTGGGGTGGCAATTCTAAAATAGCGCTTTCGAGTGATGTGGGGTATCGGGTACATGATTATTAGTCCGTAGCCTTGCAGCGGCCCCAAATAATAATGCGATATCACAGGCTAGCTGGGATGTATGCCCGGGGATGAGCGCATTGTCACCAGATATTCGGCGATGGGGTCGGTCATCTCGAGTCCCGTAATCTGTTCAAAACCCGCAAACATGGGGGCGGGATTGACATCAAGTACAAAGTACTGTCCGTCGACTGTCCGTTTGAAGTCAATGCCAGCGAACCGCAATGACATGAGTTGGGTGGCGTGAACGATTCCGATCGCCTCGGCTTGCGTCAGGGCCGTGGGCTCGAAGTGTTGCGCACCGGTGCGAAAATCAAGTTGTGTGCTCCAGGTCGATGCAGCTGCAACCACTTGATTGTTCAGCACATAAGCGCGGATATCATGCCCATGAATCCTTGCCTGCAGCATAACGGGGGCGATTTTTAATAGCGCATAGAATTCCTCTAAAATCCCATTGGCAGAAAGCCCTATTGCAATTCCTCCCCCTGCGAGCGGTTTGCAGACGATATGTTTATGGGTTCTTGCAAAGGCTCGTACAATATCCGCATCATTGGTCGCTATCATTGGAGGGACGGGCACGCCAGCTTGCCGCAACCGCTCAACGGTATCAATTTTATAATAATGGCATAGCAGCGTCTCAAGTGGATTCAGGATCGGCTTGCCCTGTTCGGTCGCCCATCGCAGCAAGCTGCCCAGCATCGAATCTTTTTCCCGCAAGGCCGTAATCGCTATGCTTTGCGGGTCTTCTGATCCCTCGAGTTTCTCCATCAATTCGCTGCAGTGAAGGTTCCGTAGAAAAAAAACTTTTACATCGGCCAAGTTCACCTTTTGATACCACCAGGATCCATCAGCGAAGGTCAAAAGGCGCTGCTGCGGAAACGCCGCCGTATCAATAATAAGCGGTGGATAGCCCCGTTGCGCCAGATTGGCCGTTAGTTTGGCAACTTCGGGCTCTTTGGGGCTGCCAATGATGGCGATATCCAGCCTCATAGGATGATCCTCTCATCCGATCCCACGACCCCGTGCTAGATGGTTTTCTATAGTTTCCAAAAAACCGGGGAGATCCCGCCCCCTTCCTCGCCCAGCGCCATCGTCGTCACCAGCCAGGGGTTACGCGGTTTAGGTTGCCATTTGGGCAGACGATCCGCCAATCGATTCCTTAAGTGTTCCCAATCGTCCCACGATGGGGTAGTCACGCCACACAGGCATTCGATGGGGTGGGTGGCGCCACCCACCACGGCATCGAGTTGGTTGTCCGTGAGCCGATTTGGTGGACGGCTCGCCGCACTCTCGGCGGGCAAGGGCGCGGTCAGCAGTGGCAATGACAGGGTCACGCCAAGGACGACCTGTGTTGTTGCTTTTGTTGTCATGATTCCGTCTCCATCGTGCGTTTTTTCCCGGGGGCGCCCCATGCATGGCATGGGATCCCCTTTAAGGTGTTAGGCCGCCTAAGCCAGCTGGACTATACGAATAGATAAACTCTCTCCCAAACGACGTGGAAGAATATTGATTGGAGGTCTCGGTGTTGACGCTGGTACCGAGCACGAACGCTCCATCGGCATAGGCGTCGGTCCAGACCTCGGTGTCTGTATACGGACCGCAGCAGGCATAGGCCATCCCCCAGGCACGGCCCACCTCGACCGTGCCGTAGGGGGAGCTCGTAACCGTCGCGCTCGTTTGGGCCAAGGTGTAGGTGGGAATCCCGCCTGCTGTGGCGAGCGCGGTGGCGGTTACGCCGATATCGCCTGCGCTAACCGCATCGAGCTGCCAGTTTGTCAGCCGTTCTGATCCTGTCGCAGTCGCAGCAAGTGCCCACGCGATTGTCACCGTCAGAAAGCTTAAAGCAGAGTGCGGGTATATGCGTTTCATTTTATCTCTTCCGGCATAATTACGATTTCTGCGCAAACCCTTGCCGGGAAAAGCAGGCCCTTTCTTCCAATTTCACCATGCCGTGACTGGGCAGAAGTTTTTGTTTCACACGCTACGCAGCCACTGCATCAACGTATAAAGACAATATTGAACGGGAAATCGGACGGAATAGCGAAGGCTCTGATAAAAGAAACGCCATCGCTTCGGATTTGAATGTCGACGACGCCCGTCAACCCATCGTCACCGCTAACCCGCCCCGAGGCCGCAGTCCGTTGAGCGCCTTGCGTACTGGTGATTGCCGTAGCGGTTGCCGTAGCATGACCAAACCCCGAACCCACGGCTACCGCGTTGACCTGAAGGCTGAAACCGGCACCCGTGGCCATATCCATCTGCAACTCGGTCAGTTTCAACGGCTCCGCGGCACCCAACGGCGCCGCTAGGGCAATAGAAATCAACGAACCCATGGCGATGCTGGCCAAAATTGTGTTTTTCATTGCCTTGTTTCCTGTATTCGTAAACCCTTAGTTGATGCGCTTGGGCGCAAACCCGGTGCGTTGGCTATGGCCGTAATTCCGATTGTTCTTTATGACTATTACTGATTGGGGAAACGGCTAATTTAAAGCCTAGCGCATGGATGCTTTAATTTTTATCCTCTTTTAGTTGGATCAGGAGGGGTACCGCTATTGGTTGCCCTAACCTCAATCAGCTGGCTTAGACGCCACGACACCCGTGGCCGCGCCGCACGTGCAGGGGACCGACTCGGGTCCGAGCCTCTCATCGGTGAGTTCGGTATAGTTAGACAGAAGGAGCCCCATGCCTCGGCATGGGGCTCATAGGGCTTCAGGCGCGTGCGGCTACGTCCGTTACTACAACTAAGGCCCTCCTGCTGCCTGAATCGCGGCCGCGCTGCTCGAGAACGAGAATGAGCCGCCGCCAAATTGCGTCACTGCCAGGGTGTCCGCTTTGGTGTACGAATCGGTTGGAATTGTTCCATATATGTATGCACAGCCGCACGGATCAACTCCGACGGGGAACACGTATGGGTTGGTCGCATCACCTTTGGCACCAGCCGCCGCCGAGTTGCCCTCGAACTGCGGGTCGAATACGATTGTGGTCGTGAAGTCGTTCGTCGTATTGAAATCGACGTTAATCAGGTCGTTCTGATAATAGGTCGGATAACTGTTACCGGCCGTGACGATGTCCATCTGGGCGCCCGCCAGTTGCATCGGCTCGCCCGCTTGCGCGGCACTCACGCCGACCACCAAGGCGGCACTGGCCATCAGAGTCAGTAGCTTGTTGTTCATAATCGTCGCTCCTGTTAATAGGCTGTGTTGAGCGAAACGGCGGACCGTTTGGGAGGCGCTGATCGATTTGTCACGCCGGCGAAGACCGGTGTTCAGTCCCTTTATTTTTCTTAACCGACTTCCGCCGGGATGATCAAAAAAGCAATTAATCAACGCTTCTTTTAACCTTCCGCACTTGTTATTTTTTTCGAAGATTTATTGTAAAGCAATCAAACAATAGTCTGATAAGACCATTGATCTATTCTAAATACCCACAACGGCTAAAACTCAACTTACGCAACACCAATTACGTCTTTGGAGGTAGCGTAGCGAACGAAATCTTTCGCGGGGAATTCCGCCTTTCGGTTTATTTGTGCCCCCTCTCGGTCAGAATGCCTTGGGGTGCGGTTCACCTGATCGTGAATCGTTGGCCTGCCAACCGGGCCATCGCCCCCTGTTTCGCAAGCAGGCCGAGTTCATTACCACTGATCGATTCGGCGCCAACGGGAACCGCGCAAGGCGTGGATATGTCTAGCCGAGCTAGTCAGTCCTGAACAACCTGTTACACGGCTCCCGAAGACCGAATTCCGTGTCCTGCTCACGCACTTCGGGCCTCGATTCCGCCAGTAGCCGTCCCAGAATTCGGCGCAAAAGATCCGCTATTGCCC
>JAUIGX010000173.1 GCA_030432435.1 Alphaproteobacteria bacterium | reverse complement strand
AAATAAACAACGAACAGGAAAGACTTTCCCTTAAAGAGGTTATCAACGCCTATACGATTAACGCCGCAAAACAGCTGGGATTAGAAAGTGAAATTGGATCATTGGAAAAGCGCAAGCAGGCGGACTTTATCGTCCTTGAAACGAACATTTTCGAGGTCGATAGCTATGAAATTCATAAGCTGAACCCGCTAGCTGTGATCAGTGACGGCGTTGTCGTGTTCGGTGAACTCGATCGCTCAGAAAATCACTAGTTTCGCGACAGCCCAATCCGGGCCCATAGCGCTCCATAGAAAGAACCGTGCGGCTACTGAGCGGCGCACCGGCGCAAGTCGCAAACGTATTCCAATGGCTTTCAAAACTCCGCGTCAACAACATCTCGATATTTCGGAAATTAATCCGCAGTGTCTTAAAGTATGTAAGGCCGTACTGCGCAACGCTTAACAATATTTCAGTCTTGCAATTTCAACCCGGCTTTAACCAGCCGTCTGTTCATATCGCCGAATCCAACCCGGCGCACAAATATTTCCTATTACCGTTTTCAAACAAACCATGTTGATACCTAATATCCTAAAACGCGCTCAACAAGTCCGACCGGACTCTTCCCGGACAAAATTCGGTCTATGTTGTCGCTAATTGCCTTCGATGCAGTTTCCGGCCGCGTAAAAGCGGCTACATGCGGAAAGATACGAATTGCAGAACAAGTCCAAAAGGGGTGTCTTTCTGGGAGTGGTTCTTCATGAAAAACATCCAAGGTTGCAGCTTCTATGAAGCCTAGGTCAATCGCATCCAGCAGATCTCTCTCCACTAAATGCGCCCCCCGGCCTGCATTTATCAAACAGGCGCCAGGCGCAAGACGCGAGAATAACCCGGAATTTAAGATACCCTCAGTCTCCAGCGTCCGCGGCAACAAGCATACCAGAATCTCGCATCCGTTCGCAAAATCAGCTAGCCGATCCCATCCATAGAAGAGTTCTATATCCGGTAGCTCTTTGCATGTTCGCGCCCACCCTCTTACACGAAATCCCATTTCTTTGAGTTCAATTGCACACCGAGATCCCAGTGCGCCCATGCCCATTATTCCGACGACTCTTTTGTTGGCCGTTGGTGGCTTATGAATAGCCCAGGAATTCCTGCTTTGCTGAAACTCATAGCGATGGAATAGACGATGATGATGAATGACCCGGGCCATCACGAATTCCGCCATTTCGTCCGCTAACGCTCTGTCGAGCATGCGCACTATGGGAATGTCGGCCGGAAGCTCCGGATCCGACAAGAGCCCATCGACGCCAGCGCCCAATGAAAAAATTGCGCGAAGATTCGGGAACCGCCGCCAGAAGCCACGCGGATTATTCCATGCAACAGCGAACTCGATAGCTTCGCACGCACCGAAATCGGGCGAAACCCGAATATTCAAATCACCTCGAATATTTGCAAATGCGCTAAGCCAGTCCTTCGCCTCCACACCTTCACATGCAAAAAGCACTTCAGTGTTCGAATTCCACGTCATGTAATTCGCCATACGGACACATGTGCCTGAGTGCCTCGAAAAATGCACCACATCTATCGACCGCCTAATCTGCGTATTCAGTCAAAAATAGACCTGCAATTTCTGAACAAGGTTTGCAATTGCACGGTTCATCTAAGATGAGCAGTCGCTTTGGCATGAGCTTCAGCAGTGATCGCACATATTTCTATAGAAATAGGATAAATGCATTCTTGCTGTGTTTTTCCACTTTTCCGGCCTTACCGCTCGTAAACTACGCGCCCATCGATGATCGTTACATCGACTTCGATGTCCCCCAATGATTTATGAGGAACTGTAAGAGGGTCAGCAGAAAGAATGATTAAATCTGCCAGCTTGCCCGGTTCGATACTGCCCAACGAATCTTCGACAAAGCCTGCCTCAGCGGCCCAGATCGTAAACATTTTTATCGCCTCCATAGGAGTAATGCTTTGCTCGGGCTGGACAATCGTTCCATACTTAGTATCGCGCAACACAGCCCGTGCGATGGAGAAAAAAGGCGACGTTGCGAAATTCTGAGTGCCTATGGTATCGACGCCGCCCGCCACATGAAATCCTTCATCAATCAATAGTCTTAAGGGAAAGAACCACAAATCCGGTTCTTGAACATTTGTATCGGTCAGCCTCCACAGGAATGCAATTTGGCTGGACGGTATCACTCCAAGCCTTCTCATTCTCTTCAGGCGAGCGGGTGACCTATCATCTTTCTGAAGAAAGTGACCAAAATGTTCGATCCGATAGCGCGGATCCTCCACCTTGAATTTGGATTGAGCATATTCATAAGCATCGAGAACCATATCTTGGCCACGATCACCATTGGCATGCGTTTGTAACTGCCAGCCCTCTCGCTGCGCCTTCAGAACAAGTTCGTTCAGCTGGTCCTGTTGCCATCCTGACCCCCCATGATTTCCCGGAACCCAGGTGGTACCGGAGCCCTTCCACGCCGGCTTATAGGTATAAGCTGTCGTGCCCCAAACTCCGTCAACGCCTAATTTAATTGCACCCAAATATAACCAATCGTCTCCAAATCCAGTCTGCTCCCAATTCTGCAGTATAGCCTGATTGCCTCGGGCGCTTTTCTTGTCTCCTGCCGGGCGAACAAACGAGGTCATACGAACCCGTATCGGCAGCGCTCCTTCATCGTGCAATTCTTGAAGGGCCCTTGCAGTATCCCTATCGACATGGTCCTGGACGGTAGTTACGCCTTTTTCCAGAAAGAAATCGTTCAGGATCATAGACACGCCGTTCTTCAGGCCTTCGCCTTCGAGCTGCTCGCGCTTCGGCCACGGAACATGCGCGTCACGAATGATCATCACTTCCCCGTCCGGGGTTCGTTCCAAGCGGCCCACGCCATCAGGATCTGGATAGTCAGCATCTAAACCCATAACCTGCGCTGCTTTGTGATTTATGATTATGTCATGGGCGCTCCAATCAAGGCGAACCGGGTGCTCAGGCAATGCTGCGTCAAGTTGCTCCCGGGATGGCATCTCCTGATTGTAGGTGCCCTGCCCCCAAATCCAGGTCCCCGGCGGAACCGTTTTCGAATGCTCGACAAGAACCTGAACGATCTCTTCCGCTCCGGCTAAGGGCGGAGCTTGAATATTCACGCTGAACGTTTCGACATTCGCCATGGGCGCAATGTGCGTATGGGCGTCGATAAACCCGGGGAGTACGGACTTACCCGCTAAGTCAATTACTTTAGTCGCCTTGCCCTTAAGGGGCGCTAACTCCTTTGTCGAACCCACGGCGTAAATTTTGTCACCGATGACTGCGACAGACTCCGCAACACTCTCTTTATCGTCCACGGTGATGATTTTCCCGTTTACGAGCAATAAGTCTGCAAAAGGCCTCTCTGCTTTTTCCGCTTGAGCTATGTTTGAGCCAAATAACGTCCCAGCAAACAGAACTGACGCTACAAACCGAATTTTCTTATTGGATCGAAAGAGCATTACCTTGGTCCTTTTCCGCACTGGACTTGAAATTTCGCCCGCTCGGCATCTTGCTAGTTATCGATCGCCGCCTTCGAAAGCTTGACAAGTAAACATCCGAAGGCGGCGACCAGGTTAAAATCGCATTGACGCTTGCACCGCAAGCATTCGCGGACGTTGCGTGTATCCGAACCACAGGGGGCCGCCATTATACACGGGATCGTTTCCGAGCAGATCAACGTTGTTTAGAACGTTTTCCGCAATGAACTCCAGAGTCAAATCAGGCGTCACTAGCCACCCAAGCCGGACGTCAAGCCGGCTTTGGTCCGCACCAGGCGCTCGCGTCGGGTCATAAAGCGAGGACGCCGGGATTTGATACGCGTACGGCCCATCATTCGCCTGTCGATGATTGTACTGAAGGCGTACAAATCCATCTCGCGAATCGAATACGTCAAACGTGTATTCACCGGCAATGTTCAGCGTAAATGGTGGCGCTCCGAGAGTTTCACCCTCGCTTACGATTGGCGCGGATCCTACGATTACTGTTTCGGTGTATTCAGCGTCTGTGTATCCAAAGGCGCCGGTCAGGACGAGCTGCTCAACGGGACGATAAGAGAAGCTCAAATCCACGCCTTTACTGACGGCGGTTGCTGTGTTCGCCACCAGACTAAACGCGCAGGGCAAGCGAAAGCGCTGCTGAATGTCATCCCACTTTGTACGATAGGCGCTTGCCTGGAAAGACAACCCTTCAAAGAGGCTCGCTTTCCACCCGACCTCATAGCTTGACGTTTCGTCTGACGCGTAGGTTTCCCCTCCCGGAATTCCCAGCACTGCAAGATCCGCCGCGCAAAGGTCGGGCACTGCCTTGTTCGTACCCCCAGGCCGATACCCTTTTGCATATGAAGCATAGAAGAGATTATCAGGCGTCGCCTGCCACGAAACCGCAACTCTTGGAGTAAAAGGCTCCTCCTTAAGTTCACCAGCCGCAGTAGCGATGCCGCCGGCATAAGAAACCCCGCGCTCCACGATATTGTAATCGAGTTTTTCGAAGCCGTACCTCGCCCCAACGCTAACGGTCAGATTTTCGAGAACGTCAAAATCAATGTTGCCAAAAAAGGAAATTGAGCTCTCTTCAGTGTCTTCGACGCCATAATACCGATATATGCCGTCAACCATATCGCCGGGGTTCGGCAACGGAACACCGCGGTCGGCGAAATATGAATCAGGGAAATGAGGATGCGCGATCGGAAGATCGGAATGGAGTTTGCTGTTTGAATAATAGGTTCCCAGCGTCCATTTCAATCGCGCGTCGTCGTCTGTGCTGCTCAACCGCACCTCTTGTGTAAGCAATTTTTGCGTTGAAACTGGAGACTGCCAAATAACCGCTTCATCCCAACCCGGCACGATCGGAAAGAGCCACTCGGCGCCCAGAGAGATACGATCATTGCCGTGTGTCGCATCATTTGTCTGCGACACTTTCCGGTAGAGATATGAAGTGACCGACGTAAGCTCGACGCCTCCCCCCTCTGCGACAAACTTTAGAGAAGGAACGACAAACTTATCTTCACTCGGTTGCGCTATAGCCGCATAATTTATGAAATTGCCGCTATCCGGATCTGCATCGCCCAATGGGCAAGGATCAAGCGCCGGATCAAGCGGCGTCGCCGCCGGACACCGCGTGTAAAGCGCAGACCCTCCACGATCATCCTCTAAACTATACTGATAGTACACACTTGGCGATATGGACAGCCAATCACTGGCCTGCCAGAGAACCGCCGCGCGCAAGATGGTGGCTTCGGCGGTATTGGCGTCTTCTTCACGGTCGAGTGGATTCTGCCAACTTTGCCGATCAACCCAACCGCCCGTTTCACGCCTATACGCGCTCAACCGGAAGCCGAGTTTGTCTTCCACGATCGGTCCGCCAACGGCCAAGCCGGCGTCGAACCCGGTTCCACCGCCGTCAAGTGCATTCGCCTGCAATCGTCCATAGCCAGAATACTCAGTCAGACTGGGCGTGGGCGTGATGAATCTAATTGCTCCGCCTTGCGCATTCGCGCCAAACAACGTGCCTTGAGGGCCGCGAAGGACCTCTATACGTTCAAGATCGAATATATACGGGATCGTGCTGCCCGCGTAGTTGATGGCAGCGTTTCTTGCCTGAATGGGAATGTCATCAATGTATACGGCGGTCGTTGCAGCGCCGGAGTTAGAGTCAATCCCGCGAATGGAAATCCGCTGATATGTCCGTCCCGTCGGGATATCCACGCCTGGCGTCTGCGCGGCGATGTCAAGAACACTACCGATGCCTTTGCGGTCCATATTCTCTTGGGAGTAAGCAGTAACGCTTAGCGGGACCTCAGCCAGCGACTCACTGCGCCTCGTTGCCGACACGATAATTTCGTCGCTGCTTGCGGCCGTGCTTGCCCCTTGGGCAAACGCGAAACTACCGAAGGGAAAAACGCCTGCAGCGCAAAGCGAAGTCCCAAGTAACCAGAGTTTTTTGTACGCGTATGCTTGTCTCTCATGTTGACCCCTCGTATTAGCAGATATCCACCGCATTTTGATAATTGACAGTTTATACTGCTGTTAGCCGACAGCTTGCGGAAGGTAAAAAAGCGGCCGCAGTTGGTGTTAGAACATCACCGTCAGACTTATTCGGAGCTATTGAGCTAACTGGTCGGCCAGCACTCGAAGTGGCGTCGCGTAGCCCTCATCGAAACTAGCAGCGCTTGACTGCAGTCAGCAGCAACTCACTTGTTGTGACGCTCATTGATGCTGTTTCGCCGCGCAGACACAGTTTCCGTTTAGCGCATTTCCAATTTTCTTTGCCGAAGCGACACTCATATCTTGGGAAAACACCGGCAGGGGTAATCTGAATTACCCAATCTCGAACCGCATCTTTTCTATATCCCACCCAGACGCTTCGCAAACGGCGCATCAATGGGCTGAGGTTGACCGTTAGAGTCGGCTTTATCAATACGGAAACAGGCGTTCTGTATGTAGCGAACGCCCGCCCAACGAAAGGGCTCCATTTCCCATTTCTGAGGCTTTGGCTGAAAAACTGGATAATTGCTAATCGTATTTGCGTTGGGATTGGCAATCTGTTGCGCCAACAAGTTCGCCGCGAAAGCGCTTGTTGCCACGCCGCGCCCTGCATATCCGTAAAGCTGTCCGATCTTAGCGGCGCGATCAAAACTTGCGGTAGGCATCCAGTTTCGCGTCACCCCTAGATAGCCGCCCCATTGATGGGTGATGGCGACATCTTCGAGTTGCGGCCACCACTCGTTCAAACATCCCCGCATCCAGCTGAAAATACGCTGGTCTCTTATCGCCTCTTCAGACAGTTTTGAGCCAAATAGATAGGGCGCACCACGACTGCCGTAGAGAATTCTGCCATCACTCGTGCGTGTGAGATAATTCTTTACATTTACATAGGAACAAAGACTTTCGCCGCCATGCCAACCAATCGACGCCCATTGCTCGGCGCTAAGCGGTTCGGTCAAGACAATCATGGACGAGATAGGAAGCAACTTCCGCGAGTATTCTGGCCGCTCTGCCAAGTAAGCCTCGCCGGCGACCACTACCGCTCGCTTCGCCCGTATTGCGCCATAGCGCGTATGGAGCGCAGCACTACTACCCGTGTCTACGCCTTGAACCTCAGTTCGTTCAAAGATCTTGCCGCCTCGCCGCTCGACGGCGCGCGCAAGTCCACGCACCAGTTTTCCCGGATGCACCGTGGCGCCCCACGAGGTTCTCATACCGCCAAAAATGTTGCTTGCGTTTACGTAGGCGACAGCTTCCTCTTTGCCCAAGAGCTCAAGATCGTCATTAAGACCAAGCGATCGGAGACAATCATAGGCTTGTTCGGCCTTCTTAAGCTGAGAGGGCGATCTTGCCAAAGAGAGCAGCCCTGTCTTTCTGTATTCAGCGTC
>JAUIGX010000172.1 GCA_030432435.1 Alphaproteobacteria bacterium | reverse complement strand
CGCCGACAAATAGTTTGAGAATCTCGTTTTTAAGGGGGGCGTTATGAGTTGGGCGTATGTATTTCCGGGCCAAGGGTCGCAGGCCGTTGGCATGGGCAAAGACTTGGCTAGTGCGTTTCCCGAAGCGCGTGAAATCTTTGGCGAAGTCGATGAGGCCTTAAAGCAGAACTTATCTGAGTTGATGTTCGAGGGTCCTGCAGATGACCTGACCCTGACCGAAAACGCTCAACCCGCCCTTATGGCCGTAAGCATGGCCGTGATTAAGGTATTGGAAAAACAGGGTAAAATATCGATTCGCAATACGGCCCGTTACGTCGCCGGCCACTCTCTCGGCGAATACTCGGCCCTGGCGGCCACCGGATCATTGACGCTACCGGACGCCGCGCGCCTTCTCAAAGCGCGGGGTCAAGCCATGCAAAAGGCGGTGCCCGTAGGAGAAGGGGCGATGGCGGCGCTTATCGGACTGGACGTTGATCAGGCCCTAGAGGTTGCCGGTGATGCGTCGGAAGATGGACAGGTTTGCGCGGCGGCAAATGACAATGCCCCAGGGCAAGTTGTGGTATCCGGTCATCGCGCCGCCGTAGAGCGCGCGATTGAATTGGCGAAAGCCAAAGGCGCCAAGCGCGCTATGCTGTTGCCGGTCAGCGCGCCTTTTCACTGCTCGCTTATGAAGCCCGCAGCCTCGGTGATGGCAGAAGCTTTGGCGGCGGTCGATGTGAAATCGCCTGCGGTCCCGGTCATCGCCAACGTGACGGCTTCGTCCGTGATCGATCCTATAGAAATACGCCGGCTGCTTGTTGAGCAGGTTACGGCGATGGTGCGCTGGCGCGAGAGCGTCAACCTGATGACCGAGGCGGGGGTCAATACTTTGATCGAAGCTGGTGCGGGTAAAGTGCTGACGGGCCTCGCCAAACGTATCAATGGTGACTTAACGGCCATCAGCTTGCAGACGCCGCAAGATATTGAAGACTTTCTCAAGCGCAACTGACTCGCTTGAGTCACTCTGTACAGGAGATCTTTTATGTTCGATCTGACCGGTAAGTGCGCCCTTGTAACCGGGGCGAGCGGCGGGATTGGGTCCGCTATTGCCAAGGCGCTGCATGCGCAAGGAGCAACTGTTTGTTTGCATGGAACGCGCCGCGACGCCCTGGATGCGCTTGCTGCTGAACTCAAAGACCGGGCTCATGTTGTTGTCGCGAATCTTTCCGAGAGTGATGAGGCTGCGGAAAAGGTTGTGCCCGATGCCGAAGCAGCGATGGGTCAGGTCGATATTTTGGTCAACAATGCCGGGATCACCCGTGACGGGTTGGTGCTACGCATGAAGGACGAAGATTTTTGGAACGTCATCAATGTGAATCTGGCGGTGGCCTTCCGGCTTTGCCGTGGCGCGGTCAAGGGCATGATCAAACGGCGCGGCGGCCGCATCATCAATATCTCTTCGGTGGTTGGTGTGACCGGCAATCCGGGACAGGTTAATTATGTCGCTTCTAAAGCGGGCCTCATTGGCCTCACCAAGTCGCTGGCGTTGGAAGTGGCGAACCGCGGGGTTACCGTCAATGCGGTTGCGCCGGGTCTGATCACGAGCGCTATTACCGAAAGGCTTACCGACGACCAAAGAGCCAAGTACCTTGCGGGCATTCCGGTTGGGCGCATTGGCGAGGGGGCTGATGTCGCCAGCGCGGTTGTTTACCTTGCTAGTGCGGAGGCCGGTTACGTGACTGGCCAGACGCTACACGTAAATGGCGGTATGGCCATGATTTAACGGCGTGGGAGCCTCCTAGTCTGTGGCCCTAGCCAAGAAAAATGTTATATGCTACTGACACCTCGCCCGGAAGGAGTGCCGGGTGTTTTGAAGGCCGCCGCCTTCCCGTTTTGTGAAGTTGCGGGCTGCTGACACCATCATAACCAATGAAAAAAACTGCTTGAGGTAAAGACGAATGAGTGATGTCGCTGACCGCGTAAAAAAGATCGTCGTGGAGCATCTGGGTGTCGAAGAGTCCAAGGTGACCGATAACGCTAGCTTTATTGATGATTTGGGTGCCGACAGCTTGGATACCGTCGAGCTGGTCATGGCCTTTGAAGAAGAATTCAGTGTCGAAATTCCGGATGATGCGGCGGAAAAGATTTTGACAGTTAAAGATGCGATTGCCTTTATTCAGGCGAACGCCAGCAAATAGTCTGCGAACCGGGCCAGATCATGGCCGGTCGTAGTGCATGTTTGGAGCAATGGGGCCTTGAGTGATTACTCAGGTCCCATAGCCGTCTTTAAGTTACGGTAGCTGTACGGCCTCACTGTAAAACGGAAGCTCGTCCGCCATGGCCTTTGATCCCGCTAAACGCATTGTTGTAACTGGTCTCGGTCTCGTCACGCCGCTTGGTGCGGGGGTCGATGCCAATTGGGCTGCGCTGACCGCCGGAAAGTCCGGCCTTGGTCCAATCACAAAATTCCAGGTGGATGATTTGCCCTGCCGGGTCGGCGGTGCTGTGCCGATGGGCGAAGATCATCCACACAGATTTGATGTGGACAGCATCGTTGCGCCCAAAGAACGGCGCCGCATGGACGACTTTATTGTCTATGCGATGGGTGCGGCGGAAGAAGCGATTAAGGATTCCGGTTGGGTTCCGCCCACGGAAGAAGACCGCGAGCGAACCGGTGTGATGATTGGGTCCGGAATTGGTGGTCTAGAGACAATTGACGACACCGCCAAAACGCTTGCTTCTCAAGGACCGCGGCGCGTTTCACCGTTCTTTATTCCGGCCAGTTTGATCAACCTTGCCTCGGGGCAGGTTTCAATCCGCCATGGATTTAGAGGGCCGAATCATGCCCCGGTCACGGCGTGCGCAACCGGGGCTCATGCCATTGGTGACGCTGCACGTCTTATCAAGTATGGCGATGCGGATGTGATGGTTGCAGGCGGTGCTGAGGCGGCAATGTGCCGGCTTGGAATTGCCGGGTTTGCGGCCATGAAGGCGCTATCCACCAGCTACAACGACACACCGGAACGTGCGTCTCGGCCATGGGACAAAGGGCGCGACGGATTTGTTATGGGCGAAGGCTCGGGCGTCCTGGTGCTTGAAGACTACGAACACGCCAAAAAACGCGGCGCGAAAATATACGCTGAGATTCTGGGGTATGGGCTGTCGGGTGATGCCTATCATTTGACGGCACCTGCAGAGGACGGCAACGGTGGGTTTAGGGCGATGCGCGGCGCACTCCGTGATGCCGGTCTGAATGCCGATCAAATCGATTACGTCAATGCGCACGGGACTTCTACGCCGAAAGGCGATGAGATCGAACTCGGCGCGGTGAAGCGTCTATTCGGTGATCATGCCTATAGTCTGTCCATGTCATCGACCAAGTCGGCCATCGGCCACTTGCTGGGTGCCGCGGGTGCAGTTGAAGCAATCTATTCACTTCTAGCGCTGAAGAATCAGCTTGTTCCACCGACTCTGAATCTCGATGACCCGTCCGACAGTTGCGATATTGATCTGGTGCCGCACAAGGCCAAGGAACGCAAACTGCGGTACGTGTTGTCCAATTCTTTCGGCTTCGGCGGTACAAACGCGGCAGTCGTCATCGGTCCTGCGCCTTAATATTGTGCCGCGCGCTTCGGTCTCATGATTCGCGCCCGCCTTGCCATCGCCATTGTTGTTCTTTTTCTCGTTGCCGGGGTTGGCGCGGGCGCTTCTTATATATGGTTCACAAGCGCTGTGACGTCGCCTGGTCCGCTACAGTCGCCTGCGGTGGTGATTGTCGCTCCCGGGGAGGGGCTGTCGGCGATTGCACAAAGTCTCGCAACAACAGGGGTTGTTGAGCGTGCCTGGTTGTTTGAACTAGAAGCGCGCCGAACTTCGCAAACGCGGGCCTTGAAGCCCGGAGAATACCAATTTGAAGCCGGCGTGAGTGTTGCGGAAACACTCAAGAAGATCGTCGAGCGTGATGTTGTGGTGCATTTTGTTACCGTTCCGGAAGGCGTTGTGTCTTCGGAGATATCGCGCATCCTCAATGCTGAAGACTCATTGACCGGAGAGGTGCCGCCCGCGATTGAAGACGGAGCCTTGTTGCCTGAGACGTATAGCTACGAATGGGGTGATACGCGCGCGGATCTAATCGAGAGAATGCGCGCGGCGCGAACTGAAGCATTGCAACAGTTGTGGGACGCGCGGGCGCCGGATTTGCCGTTAAGCTCTCCTGAGGAAGCTTTGGTCTTGGCGTCCATCGTGGAGAAAGAGACAGGTGTTGATGCTGAGCGCCGCAGGGTCGCCGCCGTTTTCATCAATCGCCTCCGGCGCGGGATGAGGCTGCAATCCGATCCCACGGTTATCTATGGATTGGAGCCGGAAAGCGGAAAGCTTGGCCGGCCATTGTCTCGGGCGGACTTGGCGCACGCTACGCCATACAACACCTATGTGATCGATGGCTTGCCGCCCAGTCCCATTTGCCATCCGGGACGTGAGGCGATCGCGGCTGTTCTAAACCCGTTAGAATCCCAAGAATTGTATTTTGTCGCGGACGGCAGCGGCGGACATGCTTTTGCGAGAACATTGCGCGAGCACAATCAGAATGTAGCTAACTGGCGCCGGTTTCAACGTGCACAACGAAACTCTAACGCTGATTGAGGACGCCGACCGTTCCGTTTCCTAGGCCAGCCCCGGACTAGTCTTTGAACGGTAATCGTCTGCCAAGCGCATCTGCGATGCGGTCTGGAAGCGCGGCCATGAGCCATACACCTGCCCCGATCGGCCATGGGAATGCTATGCGCCCACGGTTGTCGGCGATGCCGCGCAGAATAATCTGTGCGGCTTTATCGGCTTCCATCAGAAACGGCATGTGAAACTTGTTCACCGCCGTCATGCCGCTGACGACAAAACCCGGGCAAATCACCGAAACGCCAATATTGTCGCGGGCCAGCAATGGGCGCAGGCCCTCTCCCCAGACGCGGATGGCTGCTTTCGATGCACCGTAGGCTGGTGCGCCGGCAAGGCCGCGAAACGCGGCCATTGAACTAACAATAGCGATGTGACCGCGGCGCCGCGGCCGCATCAGGTCCATCGCAGGCAGTACAGTGTTCATGACGCCACCTACGTTGACGTCCATGATGCGCCGGGTCTGCGCTGGATCTTCGGAAAATCCGCCGCTTCCGGCCGATACGCCGGCATTGGCTATTACGAGATCGAGAGGCCTGGCTTGATCGCGCTGATTGATCCACGCTGCAAGAGCGTCCGCCTCGGTCACGTCACAGGAGGTATGGCTGGTCTCCGCGCCTTTTGTGCGGCAGCTCTCGGCCACGGACTCAAGGCGGTCTTTATCGCGACCGGTCAAGCTTAACCTGACCCCCGGCGCGGCATAGGCGAGGGCGAGAGCCTTTCCGATTCCCGACGAGCCGCCGGTGATCAGCACATGCTTAAACGTATTGATGACGTCACTCCATTTGAAGTCTTGGAGCCGATGAGTGGAGCATTTCTACTCTGTAGGTGAGGTCAATTGTAGCCCGACGATGAGCATTTCCTTAGAAGATAGATTGCCGAACACGCGCCTTGTCGGCTGTGGTTCAATGCGGAAAACGGTGGGAGTCGCGTAAACATCGTCGTTTAGCGCGGCCTCAGGATTGTCCAGGACGTCTATGATTTCCAGGGCTACGCGGTCTTCTCCCAGATCGCGCCGGAGAGCGGTGAGAGTAGTGATAGCCTGAGCAGCACTTGGCGTGTTGCCGGTCACATACAACCGCAGAATAACCGATGCCATGCTGGTTCCCCTGCTCGCTACGAAGTCGTGTCTGAGAGGACACCTTCAACGATGGCCCGGATCTCGGACACCGTTAGAGGTTTGCGGGCGACATCAAAAGATACGCCGCGCCCCTGAAGGCGTTTCAGCGGTTTAAGAAACTCGGCGTAGAAAGCGGTGATCACGTAGACCGGAACGCCCGGGCAAATCCCTTGAAGATGCTCCAGTGTTTCCGCACCGCTCATCTCCGGCATCTTGAGATCCAAGAAGATGAGGTCTGGCCGGTTCGCTCGGGCAGCCTCAAGACCCTTTGCGCCGCCGTCCGCCAGGGTGACGTCATAGCCCCCGAGTGAGTCGAGGGTCGCTAGAAACGATTCTCGCACGTTCTCATCGTCATCGATCACAAGGATCCGTTTCATGCGGCTATGTCCTTGTTTCGCGCTACGGCGCTATTGTTTTCCAGCACGAGAAGCTGGCTGGGCGCATTGCATCCATTGGTCCTAGTCCCTTCCACCCCAATCTACAACTTTGACGCCTTGATCTCCAATATAGTTTCGATTAAAAACTAACTGTACCGACCATTGGTGCAAAGGCCATAGGGGTCGGGCGAGGGCTCGGGAGAATTTGTCTCACCAAGCCGCAGGATCAGGTCAATGGATAGCGCCGCAAATCGAACGTCCGACGTAATCTTCCTGCCAGACTCTGGGATGAATACTATTTCTGCGCGCGCACATCGTAGGCAGACCGACACTGACCACACCGTCGGCACGGCTGAAGATGTGTTATTCCAGGCGATTGTCGAAAACTCCCAGGATGGCGTTGCCATTGTCGACCGCGCCGGGTGCATCGCGTATTGCAACGCGGCGGCGGCGAACATGTTTAGCACCACGGCAGAAGACCTAACCGGGAGAGATTTCGGGTTTCCACTTGGGGCGTACACCGAAGTTACGCCGGTTGAAATATTCACCGGCGACCGTCCGCGGTTTGCCGAAATGCGAACCACTCCCATAGTTTGGAACAAACAAGATGCTACTCAGGTGTCACTGCGCGACGTAACAGACAAACATGAAGCCGAGATGCATCTTGGTATGCACACTATGGCGCTCGAGGCGATTGCGAATGGCGTGTTCATAGCAGATACGACCGGTACGATTCGCTGGGTGAACGGCTCCCTTGAACGTATGAGCGGATACAGCCGTCACGAACTTGTCAGTTCCGCGGCGTCAATCCTGAGTTCGGGAAAACTCACGTCAGGTTCTTACGCCGATATTTGGCCTGATCTTGGACCAGAGGAATCATGGCGAGGCCGTGTGATCAGTCGCCGCAAAGACGGGCGTAAGTATACGGCTGAGCAAACCGTCTCTCCAATGCACGATGTCGCCGGACGCCTATCTCATTTCATAGTTATTCAAGAAGACATTTCCGAACGACTGAAAACAGAAGATAAACTTGTTCGCTTAACCGACTACGACACGTTAACAGGATTGCCTAATCGCCGGGTCTTTATGGATCGGTTGCGGGCGGCAATGGTCCGCGCTGATCGTTCCAACTCCATGGTCGCTGTAATGATCATGGATGTGGATAAATTTAAATCGGTGAACAACACGCTTGGTCACGATGTCGGCGATGCGCTCTTGGTGTCCATCGTCGCGCGCATATCAAAAATAATGCGTACGACAGATACTCTGTCCCGCCTCAGCGGTGATATGTTCGGGTTCGTGCTGGAGGGCGTGACCGATATGGCGGCGGCCAGCCGCAGCGTGCGCTCAATTATGGATCGTTTTCGCGAACCTATTAA
>JAUIGX010000171.1 GCA_030432435.1 Alphaproteobacteria bacterium | reverse complement strand
TATCGCGTCTTCCAGGGCTGCCATGATCAGCAAGATGCAATCAGCCCCAATCGCGCGGGCCTCGGTAACCTGATAGGGTTCGAGCATGAAATCCTTGCGAAGAACAGGCAGGCTAACGGCCGACCTAGCATCTTGAAGGTAGGAATCTTGCCCGGAAAAGTGGTGCTCCTCAGTGAGGACACTAAGGCACGCTGCGCCGCCGCGTTCATAGGCTTCCGCCAACTGCGCCGGATTAAAGTCCGGGCGAATCAATCCCGCTGAAGGCGACGCCTTTTTGATTTCCGCGATAAGTGCGAAATCACCGCTGGTGACCTTTGTCCTGAGCGCTGCGGCAAAGTCACGTACCGGCGGCGCGTGTTTTGCTGCGGATTCAATATCGGCAAGAGGAGTCTGCGATTTCCGGCGTGCAAGCGCCTCTTTTTTTATCGCACATATTTTGGCGAGGACATCACTCACGGCGCTCGCCCGTGAGATATAGCCGACAGAGCCGCAAGTGTTTTTGCAGCTTTCCCGCTCATGATGGCATCAAGTGCCATTTCCGCACCTGCTTTAATATTGGGCGCTTTGTCAGATATGACCAATGCCGCCCCCGCATTCAGAACAACGATGTCACGATAAGGGCCGCCCCGGCCGTGTAAGAGAGCTTTGAGCGCAGATGCGTTGGTTTCAACGTCTCCGCCCTTCAATTCTTCCAGCTTGGCGCGCTTCAAGCCCGCGTCCTCGGGTACGATTTCAAAGGTGTTGATTTTGCCGGCATTAAGTTCAGCAACGAAACTTGGGCCGGTCGTTGTAATTTCGTCCAGGCCGTCGCTGCCATGTACGACCCAGGCTCGTTCAGAACCAAGGCGCGCCAATGTTTCAACCATCGGCACGATCCACTTCTGAGAATATACCCCTAACAGCTGACGTTTAGCGCCTGCCGGATTGGAGAGTGGTCCGATGAGATTAAAGATCGTTCGTGTTCCTAGTTCTTGGCGGACCGGTGCGACATGTTTGGTTGCGCTGTGATGCCGTTGAGCGAATAAAAATCCAATGTTCGCATCCTGCATCGCGCGCGTAGTCATCTCTGGCGTTGCATCAAGATTCACACCAAGGGCGGCTAAGACGTCGGCCGTGCCTGACTTCGACGACATCGCGCGATTACCATGCTTGGCAACGGGAACACCGCAGGCTGCAGTTACCAGTGCGGCAGCTGTCGATATATTGAATGTTCCGGCTCCGTCTCCGCCGGTACCGCATGTGTCGATGGCACCGGGAGGGGCTTCGACCTTTAGGCACTTTGCCCGCATGATGCGAGCGGCGCCGGTTAACTCTGCGATGCTTTCACCGCGAACACGTAATCCCATGAGAAAGGCGCCGACTTGTGCAGGGGTCGCCGTTCCCGACATCAGGGACTCAAACGCGGCCTCGGCCTCGGCTTCGGTGAGTTCTCCGCCATCGGCGATTTTACTCAAATAGGGTTTGAAATCTGTCATGGACTTGCAGCAGCTGCCGTTGTGGTTTCAGACAAGTACGGTGGGGGAGGTTCAGGTAGAGCCTTTAGTCCCGTCGCAACCAAGAAGTTCCGTAAAATGCGATGGCCGAACTGGGAGGCGATGCTTTCGGGATGAAACTGCACGCTCGTGATAGGGAGTGTGCTGTGCGCCAATCCCATAATTAGCCCATCGTCTGATTCAGCGGTCACCACCAACTCGGCCGGGAGAGTGTCGCGTTCGACCACCAGTGAATGATAGCGCGTGGCCGTGAAGGGGTTCGGCACGTCGGCGAACATGGAATGGCCGGTGTGTGACACAGTGCTCACCTTACCGTGCATGGGCAGGGGGGCGCGCACGACCTTGCCGCCAAAAGCTTGGCCAATGGACTGCAAGCCAAGGCAGACGCCAAATATAGGGACTGCCCCAGCGGCTGCTTTGATCAGCGGCACGCATATCCCGGCCCGATCAGGGTCGCACGGGCCAGGAGAGAGGATGATTCCTGCCGGTTTCATCGCAAGGGCATCGTCCACCGAGATCTTGTCATTGCGGTGAACAAGCACGTCGGCACCGAGCTCGCCGAGAAAATGCCACAAGTTATATGTAAAGCTGTCGTAGTTATCGATCAGGAGGTATTGAGCGGTCATTAATTCGGCCTCGCCGCCATCGAGCGGCACTGTTGCTTTAAGGGCAACATGCCCCCGGCTGGCGGTAGCGTCAAGGCAGGCAGTGCATGAGTGGAAAAGGCGAGTTTGTGCGCCGGATGGACCTTTGTTCGGTCATGGTTTAGACACCCCACTGGATGAAATACAGAGCAGAAAATGGCGAGTACTGAGAAAAAACGTAAGTCTGGAAAGTCAAAAAAGGCTCCGATGGTTCGTCCGGTATTTCTGGTGGCGGGTGCGGTGGCCCTCGTCGGGTTTGGTATCGTTATGGGAGCGGGCCTGGATTTTCTCACCCGACCCGCGCCGGTAGTAGCCGGGAACTCGCTGTCAGGACCGGAGCCAAAGCCAAGCCGATCCCAACCATTTAGACCACCACAGTTCTTAAATGGCGCTCCGGACGGCGGAGAGGGTCGCACAGAAAACGAGCGCGTTCCTGAGTTTCTCGATACTGAATCAAATCGGGCCTGGGCGCCCGTTCAACCCGAGCGGACAGTAGGTCATCAGTCTCCGGTAATGGCTTACGCAATCCCGAGTTCTGTACCACCAGATAAACCGGTAATTGCGATTGTTATCGATGATATGGGGCTCGACCGTGCGCGCTCATTAAAAATGATGGAATTGGAAGGACCGCTCACTGTTTCTCTCATGACGTATGCGCGCGGACTGCCGGAATTAACCGCAATCGCCCATAAAGCTGGCCATGAAGTCATGGGACACCTCCCGATGGAGCCAATGGCTTCCAGTGAAAACCCCGGTCCAGGGGCCCTGTTGACGAACATGGACGACGCCGCGATTAGGCAGCATGTCGCCGAATACCTCGACAAGTGGCAGGGTTATGTCGGCATCAACAATCATATGGGCAGCAAATTTACAGCAGATGCCGCGCGTATGAGGGTGGTAATGGAAGAACTCAAAGTGCGTGGTCTTATGTGGCTTGATTCTAAGACCACAGGCGATAGTGCCGGCACGGCGGCGGCGGCGGCGGCAAAAGTGCCCTTTGTTGAGCGCGACGTTTTTCTTGATAATGTGGATACTGTTCCCGCTGTTCTTGCGCAGTTAGCTGAGTTGGAGCAGACCGCGAGATCGAAAGGTTTTGCGATCGGTATAGGTCATCCCCACGATTCGACGATTGAAGCGCTGGAGCAATGGATTCCCACGCTTCGTCGCGCCGGAATTTCTCTAGTTCCAGTCACCGAAATATTAAAACGACGAGAGCGGCAGCAAGGTAATAGTTCTGAAAGGGGCTAGCCGGCAGCCGGACGTTTCGTAACAACGTGTAAAACCTTGAAAAGCTCAATGCGGCGTGGTGGATTGACGCTCCAAGTGTGCTTTCTTATTCTGCGCGGGTGCATGAGTAGCGATGCGCAATATTGACGAGGATTTCTCTAAATGAAGTACGTCGTTGCCGCGGTTTCTGTCGTTGCCCTTGTGTCCTCTCTGTCCGGGTTCTCTACGGCACAAGTTGTTGATCGTTCGTTTGTGAACGAGGTTCCTGACGAGGTTTCCGAGCATCAAAATGTGTGTGCGGAGCGAATTGCGGCCGAATGGTCTAAGCCAGAGATCGGCGATGAGAACTACACGCGGTTGAAGTTAAATATGGCTTTGAATCGTGTAGATAATGGCCGGGAATCCGTGGTGTTCTACGGCAGCGTGTTCAATCGGTTTTTGCAGCTTGAACAAGAAGCAACAGTGACCTGCCGCATATCGGACCAGCCGCCGTATCTCGTTTCATTTCGTGTGGCCCGCTAACCAGAAAATAAAGATCGACTGCTCAGGCGGCATTTCCACCGGAGAAGAACCGTATTGCCTCTTCGGCGGCACGAACCAGAGCGCGGGCCTTGTTATTGCTCTCTTGAAATTCGGCTTCAGGATCGCTGTCGGCCACTACGCCGCCGCCAGCTTGAATGACGACCTCTCCGTCTTTTACTAGGGCAGTGCGCAGCGCGATACAGGTATCCATGTCGCCGTTCGATGAGAGATAGCCGATAGCACCGGCGTAAAAACCGCGGCGCTCTGACTCTAATTCATCAATGATTTCCATGGCGCGAATCTTCGGTGCCCCTGACACGGTCCCGGCCGGGAATCCCGCCATCAGAGCATCCATGGCATCATGTGCCGGGTCGATTTCTCCTTCGACGTTAGAGACGATATGCATCACATGACTGTAGTACTCGACAATCATTTGCTCGGTCACTTTCACGGTGCCGGTTTTGCACACCCGGCCCACATCGTTTCGACCAAGGTCAAGAAGCATCAAATGCTCGGACCGCTCTTTAGGATCGGCCAACAATTCGTCTGCCAAGGCTTGATCTTCCGCTGGAGTTTTTCCACGCGGCCGCGTTCCCGCAATCGGTCGTATAGTAACTTTACCGTCGCGTAGTCGGACGAGAATTTCAGGGCTCGATCCGACAATAGAAAATTCACCGAAATTCAAATGAAACAGAAAGGGCGAGGGGTTTAGACGCCGCAGAGAGCGGTACAGAGAAAACGATGGAAGTGCGAACGGAAGGCGAAAACGCTGAGACGGCACAACCTGAAACACATCTCCGGCGCGAATGTACTCTTTCGCGCGTTGAACCATGTCGTGATAGCCGTCGCGGCCGGTATTGGAGGCGGGTCCGTCAAATCGCACGGATGAAGCAGGCGTGTTGTGGGGCACGGATTTATCGAGAGCGGCGATCGTATCGAAAATACGTTTTTGACCCTCGGTGTAAGCTAGGTCGGCATCTACGCCATCCTTTGGATAGACCGGCGTTACGATGGTTAAGACGTCATCGACATTGTCGAAGATGACCGTAACCGTTGGCCGCATGAACATGCCTTCAGGAATTCCGAGGGTGTCCGGGTTGCCGGATGGAATGTCTTCCACTAGGCGAATGGTATCGTATCCCATGAAGCCGATAAGGCCGGCGGCCATTGGGGGGATGTGATCGGGTAACTCGATGCGCGATTCTGCGATCAGCGCGCGGAGTGATGCCAGCGCGGGCTTGTCATCAGGGGTGTATTTCGGTGATGCCGGCATTGCATCACGGCATAGCTCGGCCTGCTGGCCGTTACAGCGCCAGATGACATCAGGTTTGAGAGCGATGAAAGAGTACCGCCCGCGCACGGCACCACCCTGAACGGATTCAAACAGAGCCGTGAAAGGCCGCTCTTGCCCAAGCTTAAGCATTGCCGAGACAGGAGTGTCCAGGTCTGCCGGCAGTTCGCACCACATAACTTGAGTGCGGCCGGCAGTATATGTGGTGTTAAATTCAGATCTGTCGGGAAAAATATCCATAAGTCAGCTTTCGAGCAGCGTGGAGACGACGCTGCCGCGTATTAGCGCAAACTGACCGTTTGGTCGATCACGTCGTTGTTGAGTTCTACGGGGTACCGAACTGCGAAAGCTTTGACGACTTGATCCGCCAAATCTTCCCTCATGGCATTGGTGACCGATGTTTTTATCTGCCTCTGTACCGTGACAAGTTCACCATTCGGATTGGGAGTATTGATTTCTTTTATGCGCGCAATCACAAATCCATCGCTGACGGGGGCAGAAACAACATCGCCGGTTTTCCCGGAGAATAATTGTTGGAGGAGGGCCGGACTAACGCGCTTGCTGTCTACAATGTGATCTACTTGCGCACCCTCGCCGAACCGCGTGAGAGGTCCAAGCGGAGCGTAAGATACATTCTCATGGCTCGGTGCCAGGTCTGACAAGCGAGATGCGGCGGTAATGTTCGCCAGAAGGTCTTGCGTTAGTGCGCTAGCCTTGGCCGCGCGCGTTTGTCTTTCCCAAAGAGAGACCACTTGCCGACGGACTTCCTCGAGAGGTCTGGGTGTTGGCGGGGTAATAGAATCAACCTGTATTACGTAATATCCGCTGCGCTCCGGAGTATCCAACAGTTGAGAGGCTTCGCCCGCCGGTGTTGAGAATACGGTGTTTATAAAGTTTGCCCGGTCAAAAATTTTGGAGACTTCAAGTCCGCCTGGGTCCTGTCCATTTCGGTCCATTGCAGCGATTTCAACCAATCGGCCTCCGACGATTTCTGAAACCTCCTGAAGAGGTGTGCCGCCAGCAATCGCGTCCTCGACGTCTACCGAAGCCTCATAGACCGCGTCTATCCCACTTTCGGCCAACATTGCGTCGCGGATATCCTCTTTGACGTCCTCGAAAGAAGATGTGGATTCCACAGACTCAGAGGTAACTTCGAATAAATGCCATCCCAAATCCGTTTCAGTGGGCTCACTAATTTGGCCAACGGGCAAGTTGTAGGCGTCGCCCATCATGGTCGCCACGGGGGCGCTATCGGTAAGCTCGCCTAGGTCAATCGGGGCAGGTACGCCCGCTTTGGCGGCAAGCGCGCTCAGGTCGTCGCCCGGCTCCAGCTGTGCCCTGACAGCTTCAGCTTGGTCCCGGCTATCGAAGATAAGCTGGCTGATGTTGCGTGTGCTTGGCGTACGGTAGCGGTCAATTGTTTCGTCGTAACGCGCTCGCAAGGCTTCGTCCGTGACGCTGTCGACGGATTGAAAATCTTGAGCTTCAATAATAAGCGCCGTGACCTTGCGGTATTCTGGCGCGGTGTAGGCCCCAATGTTTTCTTGATACAGTTCCTCTAATTCCTCGTCGGTCGGCAGGTCATCATCGGTGAGTGAGGAGACTGTTACCAGCAGCGTATCCGCAACGCGGGTTTCATTTTGATAGGTGAATAGATTTTTAACGAGGTAGTCGGGCGCGCCCGCGTTGGCGATGACCGGCGCAATGATCGTCGCGTGTCTAAGGTCCGAGGCAAACAAATCCAAAAACTGAGATTCACTGAGATTATTTTGGTAGAGAACATCGCTAAAGCGGCTTTGGTCGAATGTTCCGGTGCTGTTTTGAAACGCTTCTTCTTTAATCAAACTTGATTGCAGACGCTGGATGGGAATTACGATTCCCATGTCTTGTGCGGCGGCGCTGACGGTCGCCGTTTGCGTGATATCCTGAATCATCGCGTTGGCGATAGAGCGCTTGAGGCCCATGTTTCGCGCGGCCTCTGGCCCGACTTCTTCCTTAAAGCGGGTTAACTCTTGGTCGAAACGACGCTGAAATTCATTGGTGGTGATTTCCTTGGGGCCGATCTTGATCGCTATGCTTGGATCAAGGCCTCCGGTGCCAATGAAATCGCCGACACCCCAGACCCCAAAACTGATCATCATAAGGCCGAGCAAGCCCTTCAGTAGGATGCTTTCCTTAACGGCTTCTCTTAGTCCTGAAATCATGGCGGTATCTCTGTTATGGTCTCGACAAAATCGGCTGCATCATAGGTGCCGGAATGCGACCCGGCAAGCATGCCCAAGCCCCGGTTTTAATTGGGTTTATTGGGCCGGAGCGCATTGCGGCCGAAAGAAATCCAGGCTAGCTAGTCTTGAGACTAGGTAGGT
>JAUIGX010000170.1 GCA_030432435.1 Alphaproteobacteria bacterium | reverse complement strand
ATTTCGCTCGCAAGTGATGTGTTCTTTCGTGCCTCATGAAACTGTTCTCCCAACAGTGCAAGCGACTGACTCCCTGCACCCCAAAGTTGGCCTGCAACGATTGGCGGCGGAAAATTCCGAAAGCAATCCTTCATCGAGAACCGTGCCGTTTCTCCAAGGCTGGTTTTGAATGTGTCCGCCCACACAAAATAGATGGCACTTTGCAGGACAGTGAAGAAGGGCCATTCTCCCGATGCGAACACGGCAAGGCCGTCAGAGAATACCCATGTTGAGGGGCATCGCACGAAGTTGAAGTATTTTGTGTGCCGTCCAATCGCAATCGCTGCATCTTCAGACGCAATTGCCTTGTAGAGTTCGTCACGTCGGTCCCAATGCTTCCAAAAGCAGGCTTCGTGGATTTGGCCAGTGAGTTCGTCACGGATTGGCTTTATGAGTGACTTGACTCGATCAAATGGCCATGTGTATCGCTTGGCATTAACCTCAGACATGTTGCCGAAGTTGATTACATGCCTTGAGTAGAGAGCGCCGGGCGTGGAGTTTACATCGTCGGATGTGAGGTACGGAAAGATTACGTCCTTGTTGCACTTGTTCAACGTCAATGCTGTTGCAGCCTCATCATTCGACAGCACGAATCCTTCTCCATAAAGATAGGTGCCAGTTCCTGCTTCGATAGTGTTGTTGGGCAACACAAACGGAGTGGCCGCAATGACCTCGGTAGTCAAAAGCGTGCTGATATGGTCCACTGTCATTCCATCAAGAATCAGAGAGTGCTGTGTGGTGGCGTTAGAGAAGTGGACCACCGCAACGTAGACGCTTGCAGTGCCGCGCCATTTGAGAAGTCGGTTGGCACGATACAGTGCGCACCCGGACTCCACGAGACGGTCGAGGGCGATTCGCCGGGTATCTCCTTCAGCAATCGTTTTCGTGCTGATAAAGCCAGCGTGACCGGTTGAACTCATCAGGCGATGAGCATTGCGAAAGAAGTACGACACCAAATCGGCTGCACCCTTTTCATCCGGGGTTATGAGTGCCTTGATCGCTGGACCGTAGGCAGTCCCCAACTCCGTGGAAATCCGCTTGCCTCCAATAAACGGCGGATTCCCGACGAACGCATCGAACCCACCCCGCTTCACAATCACTTCGGGGAATTCTAGCGGCCAGTGAAACATCGTTTGGCCTCGGCGTTCTTTAGCGGCAGCCTGCTCGAACTCATCGGTCGGCCCATTTTCGACGTAATGGCCGGAGACAACCGCCGCATGATCCACGCGTTGCAGTTTGTCCTTGGTGCTCTCGCCCCAAAACTCGGCGGCGACGAGTAAATCCGCAGCACAGCGGAGCCGGGCGATTTTCTCGTTGGCCTCGATGAGTAGTCGTTCCTGCCGCTGCACGTCTTCGACGGTATTGGCCGTCAGGTCTTCGAGTTTGAGGCGAAGGGTGATGGCCTCATCCACGTACTTGTCCAAGGGCACCTTATTGAAGAGCAGTTGCTGGCCCTTGCCATCGAGGCTGTAGGTCTTGAGTTGCTTGAGGTCATGTAAGCCGACGAGCGAATCGCCGCAGCGAATGGAGTGATCCAGGAACTCGAACGGCTTGTCCTTCGCCAGCGTCAGCAGCCACAACGACAAGCACCAAGAACAGGAACCTCGCATATCCTGACGACTGTGCCATCCACGTCCAATCCCACGCGATGAATACCGAAACGGGGTAGCACAGGGCTGCCGCTATCGCGGTGATTATAAGACTTCTGCGCATCTTCTCTCTCCTTCTCAGTTTGGTGGGGTGGCGGGGGCGTGGTGAGGGTTAGCTTGCCGCTTCTTCCAAAGCGGCACGACTGATTTCGAGCCACCGCTTTCGGGCCTGCTTTGCCCCCTCGTGGTTTTCATGAGTCCAGCCGTCCAGAGTATCGCCAGCACCTGTCATGCAGGCTATATGTGCTTTGAGCCTCGCTATCTCAGATCGAAGCTCGGCCAGCTTTGCTTGATGGTATCTCAGGGAGCTTTCATAAATATCCGCATCAATATATCGGTGGAATTCCCGATCACGCTCTTTATCGCCCTCCCATCTGGAGATGGTTGCGTGCTCCGAAAGAACAGCTTGCACGACTCCTTGGTCGTGATCGTCTCGCTCAGCCATCCAGATTTCGCGGGGCCATTCCAAATCATCCATTCCTCTCTCCTTCTCATTTTGGTGGGGTGGTGGGGGCGTGGTGATCAGTCGGCCAAATCTGCCTCTTTGAGAAGCCGATCAGCAGCCTCTTGATACGTTTCGACCGGATCATGCCTCTTGACAAAGAGAGCCATGATGCAGCGAACAAAGAAGCCTCCAGCATCTTCACAAACGCCTTGACCCTTGTTCAGCTCGCCCTGAAATCGGCGAATATCGCTCCATTGTATATCCTCGGCCCGAACGAGATAATAGCCGTCAGCCCGCAATCTGCGCGCGACCTCGGCTGCACCATCCCAATCAAGAAGACCAGCAGAGCCTTCAAGCAGCGTGTATCCCATCGGTGGCATTGGGCGGCCATCGGTGGCGTCGGGGAATGATCTGTGTTCGCTCATCTTCTCTCTCCTTCTCAGTTTGGTGGGGCGGTGGGGGCGTGGTGAGGGTTAATGGGGATTTGCCAGTTTTAAGTCGTATCCAGCGGCAATCTGGTCAAAAGTTCGGCTGCTTGCCGTGAAAAACTTGGAATACGATGTCTTGCCGGAAATATAGTCTGCCGTTTGACGTAGATTTTTCGCGGCAGCATATCTATCCATTCCCGCGAGTTGTCTGGTTGTGACCTGGTTCAGCACATAGACCGCGCTAGGTACGCTCATTCGATAATATTCCGCGAAATCGAGGATGAGACCACCAATGGCATCTTCTATTTCACGCTGCCTGTCAGCATCCATTTCAGAATGAAATTTGCTCACCTCTCTCTCCTTCTCAGTTTGGTGGGGTGGTCAAAAAACCAGCACTGCCAGCACAGCGCCCCAGAACAGGACGAGGAACAGCAAGCCGATGATGAATGCGCAGGCGATCAGGTGGGGGCTGGGCGTGTCCAAACATTCCCGTTCCGTTCGGGATATGTCCGGTGTTTCTCCAAACTCCAAGCCATTGTTTTTCTGGGATATAGGCGCGAATTTGCAATCCGCGCCGTACACGTCCTTCAGAACGGCAACACGCTTGCGCAGCTCGGCGGCGGTAGGGCGCGGGCTGGTCATTCCTCGCGCCCCCTGTTGCGGATTGCGGCAGCGATGCGCCTGCCGTGCTTGAGCCAATCGGGACCGCCTGCATAGACATTTGTTTCCGGGGAGACGCCCTCTGTCTCGGCAATCTTCGCACACGCCTCCCGCTCGGCCTGCACGGCCTCTGCTATCAGCTTGTCGAGGGCGGCGCTGGCGTCGGGGCGCATGTCTCGAATGGCCTCACCAATATCCCCGGACCATTCCTCTTGATCGGAGTCCATTTTCGCCCCATTGGTCGCCCAAAACATTGGCCTGTCAAACGCTATCCTTGCAGCGCCTTGGATCATGTCACCGCCGCATTTTTTGCATTGCGCTCCATTCCCGAATTGGCCTTCACCTCTCAGGGCGGCGGAAGCTATAATTGCGGCTTGTCTGGCGGTTAGGTCTGTGTCGCTCAGCTTATCCATCGCCTCCCGCAGCCGCTCTATCTCGTCCAGCGCGGCGGCGTAGCGGTCCCGAAGGTCAGGCGCGGCGGCGATGATAGTCCAATCATTTTGATTGTCTGGAACCCACGGGTAATAGGTTTCGTCGCACATCAGACTATCATTGTCTGCCGACCTTATCTGCGTTGTCCCGCGTTCGTATGACACCCGCCACGGGCCAGGCGTGTATCTGGTGAGTGTGTCAAGCCAGTCGCGTTGCTCTTTGATCTGTTCAGGGGTCATTGGTCTTTGCCTTTCGGGGCGGCGCGGGCTGCCTCAGCGGCAAGGAACGCCCTCGCCTCCTCACGCGACGGACCTTCATCGCCTAGCGCTTCTCCCGCGTTACCAAGGGCGCGAAACGCTTCATCGAGCGAGTCAGCCGCATTGCCAAGCGCCGCCCGCAGCCGCTCGATCTCGTCCAGCGCGGCGGCGAGGTGGGCGGCGGCTTCCAAGATGACCGATTGCCCGGTTGGAAACTTGTTTTCGCCTTTAAGGCATTTCGCGACCAGTTGGAGGTCGTCCACCAGCGCCCGCGCCTCTTTGATCTGTTCGGGGGTCATGTCAGTAACGCTTTCCACCAGCGGCTCGTGCCGCTAGTTTGTGGTCTGCGCGTTCGCGGTTGAATCGGTTCTTCTCGATCACCGCCCCAGCCACGTCGAGGCCAAGCGCCGCCGCTGTGTCGAGGATGCGGATAATGCAATCGGCAAATTCCACCTCGCGCCCGTCGCGGTGCGGCAGCTTGTCGTCCATCAAGCCTTTGCGGTCAGCCTCCAGCGCCTCGGACAGTTCCGAGTGCATAAGGGCGACGACCTCGCCAAAGTTGCGCTTGATCGTCTCGCCGGTATGAGGGTCTTTATACCAACCTGCGTTTGTCGCAGTTTGATGCGCCAATTGTTGCGCCAATGTCAGGCCGACATAGGCGATTTGTTCGCGTTGGCTCATATTTTCAGGTTTCATGTCTCTCTCCTTTGCTTAATCAACTGCATCGCCAAAAGCACGACGGCGCGGCGCTCATCCGGGCGCATCTGCGCGGCGGGTGGTAGCTTGCGGCCCAGGCGGGCTTCGATGATCTGGCGGGCGGTCATGAGGATTGCTCCAACATCTTGTCAGCATCATTCATCGTCAGTCCTGATGCCAGAATGTTCCCGTAGTAGTCATAAACATCCCAAAGATCGTTTTCGGCATCTGTAAGCCGCATCCCGACAGCATGTCCTTCAAAAGCCAATGGTTGCTCACCTGCCCCCATGGCCTCAAGCATCGCCGCATCCATTTGCAGCGCGCGCATCATTTCCTTATCCATCAAACCAGTCCTTTCTCTGTCATCGTTGCCTCGTCGCTCGTGAGCGTCACATACTGCCCGCGAACCGGCGTCTGCGGGTAAATTTCGCACCGGCTCTTGGGCAACCAAATGTCATCACCGTCTTCCGTCTCGCGGACGCAAACGGCTGCGTCGGTCTGGTGCTGATATTGTACCTCAATGTCATGGATGTTGGATTTCATAGCGCACCTCCTGTTATCGCGATAATTCCAAGTGCGGCCCATGTGAGGCCGAGAAAGATGATAATGGGCATCAACACGCCTCCATTCCCCATTTGACCGCCTGCCAGACGATTTGATGCGCGCGCTTTTCCGGTGTGTAATCCTCATCCTCAAGAATTTCAGCCAAGTCGGCCATAAGATCGGCGGGGATCGGGCCGCGCAGCCACGATGCGGCAAACTCTTTGAGCTTCTTGTCGCGGCGATGCGGCAGCATGTTGACCGTGTTCTGGTCGCGCTCAGCTTCTTTCGGCATTGGTATCCGGTGCGTTAGGTCCGGGTGTCCGTTTCTGTCCATCAACACGCCTCCGGGAACGCTTTTACGTCCAGATCGTTAGGGATCGCAGGGAATGGCTTCCGCTTTCCGCCCATCTGTTTCATGAAAAACGGGGTGCCAGAGGTATCGCACTGGTCGAGCAGGCTCCGCGCCCAATCCGGGTGCATGGGCCGGGCGTTCGGGCCGCTCTCGCCGCCGACAATGACCCAATCGACGGCAGGGCTTTCTTTGCGGCTTGGCCCGTTTTTCCAATTCCAAACGCCAGTTAGGGCGTTCACTTCGGCCTCAAAAATCGTGGGTTGCAGCCGCGTCAGATCAACCGGCTCCAACAGCGGCTCCATGCTCAGGCCCACCCACGGTATGTTGTGCCTGGCCTTGAGATCCAGCAACTTCGGAATGTCCCGGTCCGCCTCTTGCTGGTTCACCACCGTGATCATCAGCCCGATATGCGCAGGCCAGCCGATCCGGCCCCAGCTTTCAGGGATCATCCGCGCGACATTGCCGACGCGCTTTGTGAGCAACTGGACCGAACATGAGTCTGCCTCTTCCAGCGCGTCGAAGAACTCATGCCGCCACGCCTCCGGCACCGCGTTGTCAAACACGTCCGACAGGCTGGAACAGAACACGCGCGGCCAGCGGCCTTGTGCGTCATTGAAGGCCATCGCCTCACGCTGGATTTTCCGCAGCTTGGCGGGTGCGCCCTTGACCTTGCGCCGCGGCGCACCCGGTCCCCAATGAGTGCCACCCGTAAAGCGCTTGTCGCGCGCCTCGGCATAGCAATGATCGCAGCCGGGGCCGACCTTCTGACACCCTTCCCACCAGTTGAGCGTGTAGTCGGTCCATTCGATCTTGGTTTGAGCGCACATCAACACGCCTCCTCAGTCGTCAAGCTTTCGCGCAAAGCCTTTAACCACCTTGTTCTTTCGGCGGCGCGCTCGACTCCTTTCAGATATTCCCTTTCGTGATAATCGCGGGACCGCTCTGCCTGCTCTATCTTGTCTGACAGCCACTTATCGCATTGCGAAATGGGGCGCGGCGGTATGTACTCACGGCAATCAAACTTAATGCTTTCCGACAACTGCTCGATCATGAATTTCTTGAGTTCCTCATGATCCTTTGTTGGCGGGGTCCATCTGTGAACGCGATCCAGCATGTCGCCGTATCTCTTGCGGTACATGTCCAAATCATGCGCCGTCTGAGTGCGCCGGTCGCGCCATTTTTGAATTTCGCGCGTCATTTCCTTTTCCGCATCATGCTTTGACAAGCCCTGCAAGCGGCTAAGTTCCGCCTTTGCGACTTCGGCCTGCCTGAAATGGTGGTCAGAAGGCTCAAACCTGTCCGGTATTTCAGCGCCAGGCTCATCGCGCAGCGCCACCAAAGCGCCAAAGGCTCGGGCGCAATCAAGCGCGAAGTCGGAGAACTCCGTTATAGTTCCGTCTTGAACTTTTTGTGTGTATGCAGTGGGCATCAGCAGCGGACCTCATAGCAATCAGGGTGTTTGTCGCTCACCGCGTTCATGGGATCAGCCAGGAACACAACGGTAAGCGTGAAGGTCAGCGCCACGGCGGCGACAAGGCCGCGCGGGCCGAAGCGGAGCGGCTGCTTGACAAGCTCGCCGTCGCGGATGTTTGCGTAGTGGGGCAGGGTCATCACATAAATCCTTCATAATCAGGCGCGTAGATACTCGCGCTTTCCATTGCCGCCCGCACCATTTGCGCAGCGGCCATTTCGGCGGCTTCCGTTCGGCCTTCGAGGGCATCGGCGCGCATGTCGAAATGTGGGCGCATGATCTCGCAGGCCTCATCGTCAAGGCAGCGCAGGGCATACCGGCGTTGCAATGACTTCACCGCCATAGCGCGGGAGGCTCCGGGCCATTCCCCGTCTTGCGGCGTGACGTGCTTTGCCGCCAGCCGCTCAAGGTAAGCATCGAGGGCGCAGAAAATGGCCTCGTGATCGGGCGGCTCGGACGCGCTCAGCAGGTGGTCAAGCGATGTGGTGGGGACGTTCATGGCCTCACTCCGCTGCCAGCAGGTTCTTGGACATGGCGGCGGAACCGTCGCGGAGGGGCTGCATCACATCATCTTCGATGTTGAGCGCGTGGCCTTCGTCAATGACCTTGCCCAGCTTGCCGTGCCACTCGCG
>JAUIGX010000169.1 GCA_030432435.1 Alphaproteobacteria bacterium | reverse complement strand
AGGGGGCGTGCGCCTTGATTGGCTCGGGATCGAAGGGGCGAAGATCGATGGGAGCATCAAGGTCTGGGATACGTCTAAAGTCGATGCGTTTACAGGACGCACGATCCGCATCGATTCGAACGAATACGTGAGTTGGAGCGTTAGTTTCCGGCACGATACGTCTTGGAAGGGGCTATCCTATGGTGTCGATGTCAACGATCGGGGCCATTTCTTTCTCACCGAAAGTGATTTTGTCCTTAAATATTGGCCTAAACCCAATGTGAATCCGTTTGTCGAATTTCGCCCGATCGGGGACGTCGTTGTAAGGCTGGCTGCAATTGACCTTTTTCGGCCAAAGGAGCCCCGAATTGTGAACTATTTCGATGGGAATCGGGCGACGGCAAACCCAACTTTCCGCGAAATTCGCCAATGGCACTTTGGTCGGAGCGTCACTTTGAGTGTGCGGGGAACTTTTTAGGGGGCTTAAAAGTCGGTGGGTAGTGCTCGGAGACCGCTTGTTTAATTTACGCACGGCCAAAAAATGCTGTGATGTCGACGTTTTTGCCGCCATGACACAGCTTGACTTCACTCCCCGTCGCCGTGTAGATCAACCCCGCTTCGAAGGGCGCGGGTGAGGGATAATTCAGACCAGGCACTCTATTCGGGCGCAGCGATCTAAGCTGTTGTAATAAAATGTAAAAGAATCTATTGGTGCGCTTGTGGGAGCGACCCAGTAGCAAGGCGCAGCGCCGATGCAAGACCTTCTTATGGAATATCTGCCGATCCTTGTCTTTCTCGGGATCGCCTTTGGTTTGGCCATCGCTTTTGTGGCGGCCTCGCTTATTGCTGGCCCAAATCGCCCAGATCCCGAGAAGTCCTCGGCCTACGAATGCGGTTTCGAAGCATTCGACGATGCTCGGTCCAAGTTCGACGTGCGTTTCTATCTTGTTTCTATCCTGTTCATCATTTTTGACCTTGAAGTCGCCTTCCTTTTCCCGTGGGCCGTTAGCCTCGGAAAAATCGGAATGTTTGGATTTTGGTCGATGATGTTGTTTTTAGGAATTCTCACTGTGGGCTTCATATACGAGTGGAAGAAGGGGGCCTTGGAATGGGAGTAACCGTTCCGGCGGCGGCAAAGACCGACGCCATTCGCGCTACGACGGCGGAAGATGCCCAGGTTATGAGCCGTGTTGCAGGCGAGTTGCAGGATAAGGGGTTTATTCTGACCAGCCTGGATAAGTTGGCAAACTGGGGGCGCGCGGGTTCTCTGTGGCCGATGACCTTCGGTCTGGCCTGCTGTGCTGTCGAGATGATGCACGTTGCCATGGCCCGTTACGACATGGACCGGTTCGGGATGTTTTTCCGTCCAAGTCCGCGCCAGTCGGACGTGATGATCGTTGCGGGCACACTGACCAACAAAATGGCGCCCGCCCTGCGTAAGGTCTACGACCAGATGCCGGAGCCGCGCTATGTGATTTCCATGGGGTCGTGCGCGAACGGTGGGGGATACTATCACTACTCGTATTCGGTAGTGCGTGGCTGCGATCGTATTGTGCCGGTGGACATTTACGTGCCCGGTTGCCCGCCTACAGCGGAAGCTCTGCTTTACGGAATTATGCAACTCCATAAGAAAATCCGCCGCGTCGGCACCATCGACCGTTAGATCAAGTATCGTTTATGAGCAATTCTCCTTCCATCGACACCGGTCTTAACGAAACGGCCGCCCATCTCAGTCAGTCCATGGCAGCCGATGTGCTGTCGGCGGAGGTTGTGCGCGGTGAGCTTGTTGTGGTGGTCCAGCGCGCGTCAATTGTCAGTGTCGTTAAGTTTTTGCGTGATGATGCCAAATGCCAGTTTACGCAACTTCTTGATATCTGCGGCGTGGACTACCCTGAGCGTGAAGAACGCTTCGACGTTGTCTATCACTTCATCAGCATGACGCGGAACGAACGCATTCGCTTGAAGGTAACGACCGGAGAAGAGACGCCGGTGCCGAGTATTACGTCGATTTACGCCTGCGCGGATTGGTTTGAACGCGAAGTCTGGGATATGTACGGCGTGTTCTTCTCGGATCATCCGGATTTGCGGCGCATCCTGACCGACTACGGCTTCGATGGTCATCCTCAGCGTAAGGACTTCCCGCTGACCGGATATGTAGAGATGCGCTACGACGAAGAACAAAAACGGGTTATCTATGAGCCGGTGAAGCTGGTTCAGGATTTCCGTACGTTTGATTTCCTCAGTCCGTGGGAAGGCATGCAGAGCCTCTTGCCGGGCGATGAAAAGGCTTCGGAAACGCCGCCGAAGCAGAGTGCTTGATATGTCAGCCCCCGTAGAAATCGAAAATTACACCGTTAACTTTGGGCCGCAGCATCCGGCGGCTCATGGAGTTTTGCGGTTGGTGCTGGAGATGGGTGGTGAGGTTATCAATCGTGTGGACCCACACATCGGCCTTCTGCACCGCGGCACCGAAAAGCTTATCGAGTATAAAACCTATTTACAGGCGGTGCCGTACTTTGACCGGCTAGATTATGTCTCGCCGATGAGTCAGGAAGAGGCCTTCTCGATCGCGACAGAGCGGTTGCTTGGAATTGAAATTCCGCCGCGTGCCAAATACATCAGGATGCTGTTCGACGAGATCACGCGTATTCTCAACCACATCATGAACATTGCGTCCTATGCGATGGACGTCGGTGCAATGACGCCGTTTCTGTGGACGTTTGAGGAGCGCGAGAAGCTGATGGGCTTCTATGATGAAGTCTGCGGCGCGCGCCTTCATGCCAATTATTTTAGGCCGGGTGGCGTCGCCTGGGACTTGCCGGTCGGGCTATTGGACCGGATTTCCGAGTGGGCTGAAACTTATCCAAAGGTGTTGGACGAGCTTGAAACGTTGCTGACCGAAAATCGTATCTTCAAGCAGCGTACCGTTGATATCGGCATCGTTAGTAAAGACGAGGCGATTGCCTGGGGATTCACCGGGCCAAATTTGCGGGCCTCCGGTGTGCCTTGGGATCTGCGGAAATCTCAACCTTACAATTCGTACGATGAAGTTGAGTTCGACATACCGATCGGCAAGCATGGCGATTGCTATGATCGCTATTTGGTGCGCGTCGAAGAGATGAGGCAGTCGCTTCGCATCATTACACAATGCATTGAAAAGATGCCCTCTGGCCCTTGCCGGGTGAATGACCGTAAAATTTTGGCGCCGCCGCGGCGTGAAATGAAGACATCGATGGAGGCGCTCATCCATCACTTCAAGCTTTACACCGAGGGTTATAAAGTTCCGGAAGGCGAGGTCTATGCTGCAGTCGAGGCCCCTAAGGGAGAGTTTGCGGTATACTTGGTGTCGGACGGGACGAACCGGCCGTACCGGTGCCGCATCCGGGCGCCAGGATTTGTGCATCTGGAAGCCATGGACATGATGCTTCGTGGCCATATGCTTGCTGACGTGCCGGCTGTTCTCGGCTCGATCGATATCGTCTTCGGTGAGGTGGACCGATGAGCGTGCGTACCCTCGCGAAAAATCAACCTGCAAGCTTCGCTTTTACAAGTGAAGCGCTGGAGCAGTCGAAGCGCGTCATCGCAAAGTACCCGGCGGGGCGTCAGGCCAGTGCGGTTATTCCGTTGCTCGATCTAGCTCAGCGGCAGGAAGGCTGGGTGTCACGTCCGGCGATAGAGTGTATTGCCGGGATGCTGGATATGCCGGTGATCCGTGTGCTTGAGGTTGCGACATTCTACACGATGTTCAATCTTCATCCTGTTGGAAAAACACACGTCCAAGTTTGCACGAGCCTGTCCTGCGCTCTGCGCGGATCAAATGATGTTGTTAAGGCTTGTCAAGAAAAGCTGGGTGTCGGTCTTGGGGAAACAACCCCGGATGGGGCTTTCACGGTGAGTGAAGTCGAATGCGCGGGAGCTTGCGTTAATGCACCCGTTGCGCAAGTGGGCGATGATTATTACGAAGATCTCGATTTTGACTCGACGGTTAAAATTCTTGATGCGTTCAAGCGGGGCGAGAAACCGCCTCATGGGTCACAGTCCGGTCGTGACGCGTCCGCACCGGCGGGCGAACCTACAAGCCTGACTGAAGACCCGACAAAGCCTATTGCGAAGCAAGATTTGGTTGCGGCTAAAGCAGCCTTCGAAAAAGCAAAAGCGGAGGCGGCTGCAGCCGCTGCTGCCAAAGCCAGCGGAAAGGCGTAGAGGTTCGAGGATATGCTCGCTGATCAAGACCGCATTTTTACAAATCTTTATGGACGTCATGATTGGCGCCTAGCTGGCGCGCGTGCGCGCGGCGATTGGGATGGCACCAAAGAACTAATGGCCATGGGCCAGGATTGGATTATCGACGAGATGAAGCGCTCCGGCCTGCGTGGTCGTGGCGGCGCTGGATTTCCGACGGGCCTGAAGTGGTCGTTTATGCCGAAGACCGAAGGTGAGCGGCCTCACTACCTTGTCGTCAACGCAGACGAGGGCGAGCCGGGAACCTGTAAGGACCGAGACATGATGCGGTTTGATCCGCACAAGCTGGTAGAGGGATGTTTGCTCGCCAGTTTCGCTATGAAGGCGCATGCCTGTTACATCTACATTCGCGGTGAATTTTACAACGAGGCCTCTAATCTTCAGGTCGCGATTGACGAAGCTTATGAAGCGGGATTGATCGGTAAGAATGCTTGCGGTTCGGGTTGGGACTTTGACCTGTATTTGCACCGCGGCGCAGGCGCTTATATATGCGGTGAGGAAACGGCGTTAATCGAAAGCCTGGAGGGCAACAAGGGGCAGCCGCGCCTTAAGCCCCCGTTCCCGGCGGGCGTTGGCCTGTATGGGTGCCCAACGACCGTCAATAATGTTGAGAGCATCGCAGTTGCGCCGACGATTTTGCGTCGTGGCGCGAGTTGGTTTGCCGGAATCGGTCGTCCTAACAATACCGGGACGAAAGTTTTCTGCATCTCCGGAAACGTGAATAAGCCCTGCAACGTTGAAGAAACGATGGGCATTCCTCTGCGTGAGTTGATCGAAAAACATGCGGGCGGCGTGCGCGGCGGATGGGATAATTTGCAAGCGATTATTCCCGGCGGGGCCTCTGTCCCGTTGCTGCCGAAATCAATTTGCGATTCAGTCTTGATGGATTTTGACTCACTGAAAGATGTGAAATCCGGTCTGGGTACGGCGGCCATTATGGTTATGGATAAGTCGGCTGACGTTGTGTCGTGTATTGCGAGACTTTCGGCTTTTTATAAGCATGAAAGCTGCGGTCAGTGTACGCCGTGCCGCGAAGGCACCGGGTGGCTAGCACGTGTCATGAAGCGCATGGTCAAGGGCGATGCGACGCTCCAGGAAATAGATACGTTGGAACAAGTGACCTATCAGATTGAGGGCCACACGATCTGTGCCCTTGGCGATGCAGCGGCATGGCCGGTGCAAGGTCTGATTCGTCATTTTAAACCGGAACTCGAGCGCCGCATTCGCGAATATCGCGACGCCAAAGTCCGCGAAAAAGCGGCTTAGGGCGGGCAGGGGAAGTAGCATGCCAAAACTAACAATCGACGGCATGGAGGTTGAAGTTCCGACCGGGACCACCATCCTGCAAGCGGCTGAGTTGGCCGGCGTTGAGATTCCGCGGTTTTGTTATCATGATCGTCTCTCGATCGCAGGCAATTGCCGCATGTGTCTGGTGGACGTCGAGAAATCACCGAAGCCCGTGGCCTCATGTGCGATGCCGGCCGGTGATGGCATGGTTGTTCATACGAAATCCGACAAAGCCTTTAAGTCGCGCGCTGGTGTGATGGAATTTCTTCTCATCAATCATCCGCTGGATTGTCCTATTTGTGACCAGGGCGGTGAGTGCGATCTGCAAGACCAGGCTATGGCATACGGTTTTGATCGTGGCCGTTTCGAGGAGAACAAACGGGCGGTCAAAGACAAGAACATGGGGCCGGTGATTTCCACCATTATGACCCGGTGTATTCATTGCACGCGCTGCGTTCGCTTTGCGACTGAAGTCGCCGGGGTGCCCGAGCTGGGCGCGACAGGGCGCGGCGAAGATATGGAAATTACGACCTATCTCGAAAAGGCATTGGACTCTGAGCTGTCCGGTTGCGTTGTGGACTTGTGTCCGGTCGGCGCACTGACCAGCAAGCCCTATGAATTCAAGGCGCGCCCTTGGGAGTTGCGCAAAACAGAGTCTATCGATGTTCTAGACGCTGTTGGGAGCAACACTCGCGTCGATGTGCGAGGCCGTGAGGTCATGCGTATTTTGCCGCGTATTAACGAAGACGTGAATGAGGAATGGCTGGGCGATAAAAGTCGCTTGGCTTGTGACGGCCTCAAATACCAGCGTCTTGATCAGCCTTATGTGCGCCGCGACGGCAAGCTTCGGCCGGCTAGCTGGCAAGAGGCTTTTGAAGCCATTGCCGCAAAGCTGAATGGTCTTTCGGGGAGCAAGATTGCCGCTGTGGCGGGGGATACCGTGGACTGTGAGTCTATGGTCGCGCTTAAAGATCTTATGACTTCTGTGGGCTCGCCAAACCTGGATTGCCGGCAAGACGGAGCGGCCGTTGATCCGTCCGTGCGCGCATCTTATCTGTTCAATTCGACAATCGCCGGAATTGAGAACGCCGATGCCCTGTTGATCATCGGATCAAATCCGCGAAAAGAAGCCCCGGTTCTCAACGCGCGTATCCGCAAGCGTTATTTGCAGGGCGAATTTCAGGTCAGCGTTATCGGCGAACAGGCGGACCTGACCTATAGATATGACCATCTTGGCGATACGGCTGATGTCTTGGCTAAAATCGCCGATGGTAGCCATCCGCTTGCCGCGACTCTTAAGGCTGCGAAAGCACCGATGCTCATATTGGGTATGGGGGCGCTCAGCAGGCCCGATGGCTCTGCTATCCTTGCGGCGGCGCGTCAGGTTGCCGATAGCTGTGGTCTTGTGAAAGACGGTTGGAACGGCTTCAACGTTTTGCATACGGCAGGCGCTCGTGTGGGCGGTCTTGATGTCGGGTTCGTGCCCGGATCGGGCGGGAAAGGCACGCGCGACATTTTGAACGGCGCGCGCAAAGGCGAGATCGAAGTGCTGTATCTGCTTGGCGCGGATGAAATCGACACGACAGGCCTGGACAATACATTTGTGATTTATCAAGGGCACCATGGCGACCGTGGGGCGCACCGAGCCGACGTGATATTGCCAGGCGCCGCGTTTACCGAGAAGGATGGCACGTACGTCAATACGGAAGGTCGACCACAGCAAGGCTACCGCGCAGCCTTTCCGCCAGGCGATGCCCGTGAGGACTGGGCTATTATTCGCGCGCTATCTGAGGTTCTAGGCAAAAAACTGCCTTACGATAATCTGGCTCAGGTGCGGAAACGTCTTTCCGATGTGAATGCAGTCTTTAGCGTAATGGACCGTGTGCAGGCCGCTGAGTGGAAAACCTTTGGCAATGCGGGTGCGATTAGCGCGACCGGGTTCGACTACCCCGTTAAAAATTATTATATGACCGACCCGATCAGCCGCGCTTCGTTGACGATGGCGCGCTGTACGGAAGAATTTGTCACCGGCGAGACAAAAAAGACGGGCACCGATGGCTGAGTTTACAAACGACTACATAATTCCACTCGCCTGGATTCTCGGCAAAATCCTGCTTTTTGCCGTGCCGGTCATGCTGACTATGGCGTATCTGACTTATGCCGAAAGACGCATCATCGGGGCCATGCAGCTTCGTAAGGG
>JAUIGX010000168.1 GCA_030432435.1 Alphaproteobacteria bacterium | reverse complement strand
GGTCCATCGGCAAGCCTTTGGTCAAATCGTCCAAAGTATCGGCGATTGCTTTCATCTGATCATCGGTTTCGACATACGGAAAGCGCGCACAGAATTCGTCAAAAACGCCGTCCGGAGGCAGCACTTCCGGCGCTTCTTTCACTTGCCGGGCCGCCGCAATGTTGATGAGCTGCTCGGCCATATCACGGATGCGTTCTTTGAGTTTTGATTTACGCGCTTGCCACGCAGCACCGCCAAGGCGGTCAAGCTGCACACCGGCCTGTTCAGACCCAAAGCGGGAGAGAACTTCAATATTCTCAACGGGGACATAGAGGCGGTCATTGCCGTGATAGGTAAGCTGTAAACAATCGTGTGCCGCGCCGCCGACAGTCAAGGTTTCCAACCCATCGTAGCGCCCGATCCCGTGTTCAACGTGGACGACGAAATCGCCTTCAGAAATTTGGGAGGCATCCGCAATAAAGGCATCTGCGCGGCGGCGTTTCTTTGCCGCCCGCACGAGACGGTCGCCCAGCAAATCCTGCTCTGTAATAACCACGAGGTCATTGGTCGAAAAGCCCCGTTCAAGCGGAAGGCAAATCGCGACTAACTTGGATTTTTCGGCGGCGAGAAGTTCGCTCCACGTTTCAACGTCGGATACGGCTTCAAGGCCATGTTCTTTCAGAACCCCTAACAGGCGGGCTTTCGAGCCTGCACTGGCCGCTGCGAGAGCGACCTTTCGCCCACTTGTCTGCTCGGCCCGGACGTGAGCGATAAAAGCCTCATAGACGTTGTCATTTGGCCTCGCCCGAACATCACCGAAATCCCGACCAAGACGAGCCCCGGCATCTTCCGCCCCTCCGACATCGGCGGCCTCATAGGCGCGGAATGCCGTAACGCTTCGGGCAGTGAAAAGGCGCGACCATTCCAGATCGTTCAGAAACATCAATTCCGGCGGGACCGGATGGTAGACGATGCCACTTTCCTGAAGGGAGATTTTGGTCTCCTTGGAACTAGAGACATCCACCAGGCGGCGAGCTTCATAATAATCACGGATTGTCTCGAGACGCACCGCCACGGACTCTTCGATATCGTGATCTAGGCTGATACTGGCGGTCGGAAGATAGTCAAATAGCGTGTCGAGCCCGTCATGGAATAATGGCAGCCAATGCTCCTGGCCGAGAAAGTTCCGACCTTCCGATATGGACTCATACAGAGTGTCGCCGCTTGCAACCCCGCCGAACAACTCGCGGTACTTGGTCCGGAAGCGAGCTATGGACTCTGGATTGAGCACGGTTTCGCTCATCGGCTTCAGCCACACAGAAGTACGATTGCCTGTGGTTAATTGGCTGACCGGATCGAAGGTCCGGATCGTTTCGATGTCATCCCCGAACAAATCAATGCGCACCGGTTCTTCTAGCCCCGGCGGATAAAGGTCGATCAACCCGCCGCGAACAGCGTACTCGCCGGGTTCCATAACTTGTTCGGCGCGCACGTATCCATTCGACGCCAAAAAGGCATCGAGCTTGGCACGATCAAGAGTCTTCTGAAGCGCAATCTCAAGCCCGGAGTCCCTTAGCGTTTCAGCTTTTGGCACCCGCTGCATCGCTGCGCTAACAGTTGTAATGATCAGGCGGTGTTGACCTTGTTCCGGCGGAGCCGTCAGGCGGGTCAGTGCGTCAATACGCCGTGCCATGACCTCGGCATTCGGTGATACGCGGTCATAGGGCAGACAGTCCCAGGCCGGGACCGTGATGATCTCGATATCGGGAGCGAAAAAAGCGACGGTGTCGGCCAGAATCGTGAGCCTCAACTCGTCTCGGGCAATGTGCAATGCTGAATCGCGGACCGCAGCCCGGGCCCGCTCAGCCAGAACCAAGGCATCGTAGCCCTCTGGCACGCCGTGGAGAACGCGAGCCTTAATTTTTTGAAGAAAACCATCCATGCTTAACGTCTCACAAGGCCCTGGTAAAAAGTTAGAACGTCGTCAAACAAACTCCCCACCCAACGGGCTGGAACCGGAGCACGCCCCATAAACCAGTCCATGAGGTCAGCATCTGCGACGTCCAGCAGTTCGTCGGCCTCGTCCAGAAGCTCGTCCGGAAGGTCCGCGACGTTCTGCCGGAAGTACCCTCCCACCACTGCGTCGGACTCCTTGGTCCCGCGGTGGGTCGCCCGGTAGAGGATTCTCTTGCGTCTAACGTCCATCGGATTGCACAAAGCCCAAGTTCAGACAAAAATAGCCCCTGGGTCGGGCCATGACTGACCACCCACGAGCAAGTAGGGTATATAACTTGTAGCACCCCCTCTGTCAGCCCATCAGAAAGTCACTCTGAACCCCCTATGGCCTCCCTCCGCCCCACCATCCTCGATCCACTGTTTAGCAGCGTGGTTAAGTTGCCCGGAATCGGGCCACGCCTAGTAAAGCTCATCGAGCGCATTGCCGGAGCAAAGGTCGTGGATCTGCTATGGCACATTCCGGTAGGGATCGTGGATAGGCGCTTTGCGCCAAAAGTCGGGGAATCCCCGGCGGGTACGATTGCGACCCTCACCGTCGAAGTGCACGCACATACTCCCCCGCCGCCACGCAATCGACGTGTTCCTTACCGGGTCAATTGCGGGGACGAGACCGGAGAGATCACCCTGGTCTTCTTTCACGGTCGCGCCGACTACCTAGAACGGACTCTTCCCGTTGGGGAAAAGCGAGTGATCAGCGGAAAAGTGGAATTTTTCGACGACAAACGTCAAATGACTCATCCGGACCACATCGTTCCTTTGGCCGAGATCGACGACGTTAAGCGAGTAGAGCCAGTCTATTCATTGACGGAGGGTTTATCGCCGAAGACCTTGAGCAAAGCTATTCGGGCGGCTGTGACTATGGCGCCCGAACTACCAGAGTGGCTCGATGCAGCTTACTTGAAACGCCAACAATGGCCCTCCTGGCACGATGCCGTGCAACACGTTCATACCCCAAAGGACTCCTCTACTCTCGCATTTTCCGACCCAAGCCGCGAGAGATTAGCCTTCGACGAACTGCTATCTAACCAACTCGCCCTCGCGCTTGTGCGGTTAAAAACACGAAAGCAGCGCGGGCGTCCACTCTCAGGCGATGGTGCTCTCCGCCGCAAGATTGAAGCCGCCCTTCCCTATAAACTAACAGGGGCGCAGCAGCGCGCTCTAAGCGAAATCACAGCTGACATGGCCGGTGAATACCGCATGCTCCGCCTTCTGCAAGGCGATGTGGGCAGCGGGAAAACCGTGGTTGCTCTTATGGCAATGCTCATCGCGGTCGAAACCGGGAGCCAGGCCGCACTAATGGCACCAACAGAAATTCTCGCGCACCAACATATGGAAACACTGAGACCACTGTGCACGGCGGCAGGTATCCGCATAGAGGTTTTGACATCACGCACTAAAGGCCGCGCGAGAACTGCATTGTTGGAAGCCGTGGCCGGCGGGGCCGTGAATATCCTTGTGGGCACTCACGCGCTATTTCAAAAAGACGTCGATTTTCGGGACCTCGCCTTCGCGGTCATCGATGAACAACACCGCTTTGGGGTTCATCAGCGCCTTGAACTCACAGCGAAAGGCAATGGAACCGACGTTTTGGTCATGACCGCAACGCCCATTCCACGCACGCTCACTCTCACAGCATATGGCGACATGGACGTCTCGCGGTTGGATGAAAAACCGCCAGGGCGGATGCCCGTGGATACCCGGTTGGTGAGTTTGGAACGCTTGTCCGAAACCGCCGATGCCGTAGCACGCGCCGTATCTAACGGAGCTAAAGTTTATTGGATTTGTCCACTCGTCGAAGAGTCAGAGAAAATTGACCTCGCGGCAGCAGAAGAAAGATACGCCCATTTGCGGGCGCGGCTGGGAGAACAGGTCGCTCTCATTCATGGGAAGATGAAACCCGCCGAGAAAGATGCCGCTATGGAATCCTTCTCAGGTCAGGCAGAGAACGGTGCCAAAGTTTTGGTCGCAACCACGGTCATCGAGGTGGGCGTGGACGTGCCCGACGCGACCATCATGGTTATTGAACACGCCGAACGCTTTGGCCTAGCACAATTACACCAGTTGCGCGGACGTATTGGCCGGGGCGGAAAAAGCGGCACCTGCCTCTTGCTTTACGCGCCCCCTTTGACAGAAACCGCAAAGGCGCGCCTCGCAAAACTACGAGAAACTGACGACGGGTTTCTAATCGCAGAAGAAGACTTACGCCTTAGGGGTGGCGGTGAAGTGCTCGGCACCCGGCAAAGCGGGCTACCGGAATTTAGGTTGGCCGACATCATGGCGCATGGTGACCTGCTGGCCACAGCCCGGGACGACGCAAAGCTGATTATATCGAGAGACCCCAACCTCGAGACGCCGCGCGGTAAAGCGCTCCGCACCCTGCTCTATCTTTTTGAGCAAGACGATGCCGTCCGAATGTTGAGATCCGGCTAGCCGCGACTACCATCACAGCTGATGATATGAATATTAGTTTGCATCGGCTTTCGTAGAGGGTTCTACCGCAGGCGACTTCTTGTTCACATATTCTGGCGTTACAATACCGCCCGAAATTATCATTTTCAAAGCATCCTCAACAGTCATCTCGAGCGTTTTTATCTCCTTGCGCGCCAAAAAAACGAGATAACCAGATGTTGGATTGGGGGTGGTTGGGATGTAAATATTGAGCATCTCAGATTTAGTTTTTTCCTGCACCTCGCCATAAGTCTTTCCAATGACAAATCCAAGCGTCCACATCTCGCGCCTCGGATACTCAAGAAGAACAACTTCCCGGAAGGACTGGGTTTTGTCCGATAACACCGTTTCGAAAATCTGCTTGAGCGCGCTATAGATGCTGCGCACAACAGGCATACGGGCGACGATCCGTTCCCCCCAGTTGATAAAAATCCGGCCAAGAAAGTTAGCGGTTAGAAATCCGATCAACGTCACTGCCGTGATCAAAATTGCTATTCCAAATCCCGGCACCGTTACCGGCAGATATGTCAGCGGATTGTAGGGCGCGGGAATAAGGCCAGAGATAAAGTTATCGATGAAATCCAGGATGGCCCAGGCCGCATACAAAGTGATGCTGATGGGCGCGGTGACCAGCAGCCCCGCGAAAAAATAGTTTCGGAGACGTTTTGATAAGGGTGTTGTGAACTCTACTCGCTTTATATTTTTCGGCGTGCGAATGGGTTTTGGTGATGAGGAGGTGTTCATGTCAGGATATTCGCAGATTAAGCAGGGTTAACGCTACTATGAATGATGTTCCACCATACGCCTCTCCAACGCAAACACACTTTATTGGCGCAGGGGTTGTGATTTTGAAACGTAGTGAGACCGGGCTCGAGGTGTTGCTGATCAGGCGGGGTAAAGCACCACGTATGGGTGAATGGAGCATTCCGGGCGGCCGGCAAGAACTTGGAGAAACGGTACGTGAAGCCGCTGTCCGAGAAATCAAAGAGGAAACAGGTCTTACTATTTCCAATTTAGAACTGATCGATGTTGTCGACGCCTTTCAGAGAGATAGCGCAGGAAGCGTTGCGGCCCAGTGGACTTTGGTGGATTTTAGAGCATGGTGGGAGGGCGGCACTCCCCTAGCCGGTTCAGACGCCGCAGAGGTAAGGTGGGTGCCCATCAGCGAATTGGACAGCTATAATCTTTGGCGCGAAACGTCCCGTATAATAGCCGAGGCGGTTCACTTGCCCCTCGCCGCCAACAAGGCCACATAAAGATATGTTTGAAGGGAACTGGGTACCAACGGAAAAGCCCTTGTTTATGGTGCGTATCTGCATCAACAAAAGGCTGAATACCGATAAATTGCCATCCTGCGGGGGCCGTGGAAGCCGCGGGCTCGCGGACCTATTGGAACGAATGATCCTTGAGCAGCGCATCCCGGCAGAGGTAGTGCGCGGACCGTGTATGAACAACTGCCTTATGGGCCCGAATTTGAAAATTCAGGGTGGAGATTTCTTTAGTCTCAACGATGATATTTCAGATGACCGTATCGAAGAAATCATAACAGCCCTGAAAGAAGAAACGCTTAAGCGACGGGCTGCTGTGGATTCACCCCCCTCCAACGAGAGCAATCCGGCAAAGTGAGCACCGCCCTCCTCATCTCCGCGCTTACGGTTGCAGCTATTCTCGGTATCGCATTTATATTGCCCTGCGAAGCCTGCCGACAACGTCGACTGCGCATGAAAGACGCATACGCCCGCTGGCGTGCCAACAAGCAGTAGAGTCAGGTTCGCGCCAGGAACTACTGAAACACGCCTAAAACAGGCTGAAGCATCTCCAGGGCCTTAAATTTTATGAACGGCCACTGGGCGTAGGGCCATATAAAAGCCCTGACCATCCCCTCTCCCATCGGAACTTTATCGAATAGATCCTTGACGAAAAATCCGATCCCGCACATGGCGTAGAACGACTGCACCACAAAAAATAATCTACCCATCTTCTAGCCTACCCCCTGTTTTTTCTGATTTTGCCGAGGGAGAGCGACAGATGCTAGTCGTGATTATACATGCATGACTTTCAACCGCAGGTGAATCTGTCGGAGGTGAATATCTCCGCACTATAGGGAATCAAGCTATTCCCTTTTTGCGGATAGATCAGCTGTCCAGATCTTTTTCAGATGGCAGAGCGGGAGTACGGCGATCTAAATCAGGGATGCTTTCCACTAGTGCCGCAATTGAATTTGTAAGTTCGACGATCTTTTTCATAGGCGCGGCACCCTCGCTCTTCACATCCTGTGCTGCGACATTGTCAACGTATGACTGTATGTGTGCGGCCTGTTCCTTCATCTCCCGAACAGAATCAACGATGTTGCGCCCCTTCGGACCATAGGCTTCATGCACAGATTTCAAACTATTGCTAAGCATATGCAGAACCATGCGAACCAACTTGTCCGAGTTCGCGAGCTTTTCCTCGATCATATCTTTTGAAACGAGAGAAAGAGTGCAGTCTTCAAGCGCCATCGCCGAATTTCCGCGAGGCCGCGCATCGATAATCGCCATTTCGCCGAAGAACTCGCCCTTCTTAACCCGGGCAACCGGTACGCGTTTTCCGTCCGTTTCCTTGAAGATGGCGATGGCACCACTGTTGAGAATATAGGCAGATTTTGCGGCATCACCCTGTCTGAATAGAAACTGCCCCTTTGGTAAGGGCATAATTTCTATGACTGGTTCATCAAAATCTTCCATAGGAATCTCATCCCGGTGGCGCTGGATATCTTGAGATTCCCCAAATCCGGCGCGGTCGCGTGACTCATAGACTTCCGCCGCTTGCTGCGTTTCCTCTTCTATTTTATCAGGTGGCGCATTTGGTTTCACTGCAGAAACGACAGCTTTGGAGATTTTCTGCAGTAGTTCGATATCTTGTGCGGTCGGAGCCTCGTAATGATCGACAATCTTAGTCACATCCTTTGCCAACGACCCACACAAAATAGCGACATCGGCCTCTTTCAGGCGCTCTGCAGTCCTCGCGGCATCGCCCAGCAAGTCGACAAGAACCAGCAATTTTTCCCGGATATCGACCGTAATATTCTTGGTCTCGTAAGCCTTTATGAGCAGATTACATACAAACCCAAGACGATAACCGTGACTATCCAGACGAGCTTGCAAGACCTCGCTCATGGAGCCATCGACGGCATCCTTCACGCCATCGAGATTAACCTCCCGGCCGTTCGCCTTTTCAAGCATGGTGTTTAGGACGTTGATTCTACGAATACTCGAGGGACGACTTTTACCTCTACGG
>JAUIGX010000167.1 GCA_030432435.1 Alphaproteobacteria bacterium | reverse complement strand
GGGGACCGTGAATAGCAGGACCGGCGCCAGTTCGAATAACCCGACAAGGCCGAGGGACCAGGCGCTGCCGGTGCGCTCGTAAAGCTGCCACCCGACGGCCACCGTTACGATTTGTGTGCCGAGCGCCGCCGCAACCCGGGCCAGCACAAAAGCCCGCACAAATGGAATGCGGATGGTGGCATAAGCATCGACGGAGGATGACGTCATGAGGAGAGCTATTCGTCTTAAGAGGTTAGCTTAAATAATGCACTAAATTGCGCACACTCAGAATTATGATGACCAGCGCGACCATAAACATGAGTGCGCGCGCAGGCAGATAGCGGGCCAAAAGAGCGCCAAAGGGTGCGGCGGCCACACCGCCGATGATCAGGCCCGTAATCATCGGCCAAAGCTCGAGGCCGATTGTGCCGAGAAACGTGACGGAAATTGCAACGGTGATAAAAAATTCGGCGGCGTTCGACGTGCCGACGGCAAACCGGGGCTCCATACCGCGGCCGATGAGGGTGGATGTGACCATTGGACCCCAGCCGCCGCCGCCTATTGCGTCGCTCAAGGCGCCGGCAAATCCTATTTTCCGAACGTGTCTTTGTTCGGTTTGCTGTACCCGACCATGGCGGATTGCCTTGCGCAATATCACGCCTCCCAGGACTAAAAGATAGACCGCTATGACCGGCTGGATAGTTTCGGTCGGTATTGAGACAAGGATATAAGCTCCGATGATGCCGCCGGCGACACCGGGCAACATCAGCTTCCAGAAGATGTTCTTATTGATGTTGCCCAAACGCCAGTGGGCAACACCGGATGCGCCGGTGGTGAATACCTCGGCGGCATGAACGGTCGAACTCGCCACGGCGGGCGTAACGCCCAGGCTTAGCAATACACTCGTGGCGCTTAGGCCATAGGCCATGCCGATTGCGCCATCGATAACCTGAGCTATAAATCCGACAAGGACGAAAAGAAGAATGTCTTCCATATGAGGTCCGACTCTATTGCCGATCCTTTTCTAATATTCGGGTTTGGGCGCAAAAGCGCGGGAAATTCGATCCCCGAGGGCGAAGGCGTATTTACGGAGAAGGGCGTTCTCCTTTCTTTGAGGCGCGGAGCGAAAACCGCTTGCCGCCCGGTTTTAGGCGATTGAATTCGGCGCTTCGGCCCGCGGGCCGTGCTATAAATAGAAAATTGTTTAGTCGTGGCATCCTGTTCGAAGAGAAAAACCTATGGATTATCTCATTGCTCTAGCCACTGATCCGGCCGCCTGGGTGGCATTGGCCGCCCTGATTGCCATGGAAGTCGTTCTGGGGATTGATAACCTTATCTTCATCTCCATCTTGACCAACAGACTGCCGGACGCCGAACGCTCGCGGACGCGGCGGATCGGTATTAGCGCAGCGCTGATTTTACGGCTTGCGCTGCTGGGTACCGTGGCGGTGATTGTGCAGTTGACCCAGCCGGTGTTCACGGTGCTCGGCAATGACTTCTCGTGGCGGGATTTGATCCTGATTGCCGGCGGTTTGTTCCTGGTTTGGAAGGCAACAAAGGAAATTCACCACAAGGTTGATCCGGACGCCGAGGAAGAAGCTTTTACGCCGTCAGTTGTCGCCAGCGGAACCGTGGCCGTGATTGCACAGATACTGGTGCTTGATCTCGTGTTTTCGGTGGACAGCATTATTACGGCGGTCGGCATGACCGAACATCTGCCGATAATGGTGATTGCCGTGATTGTGGCCGTGGCAAGCATGATGCTGGCGGCAGACCCGCTGGCGAACTTTATCGAAGCCAATCCGACCATCGTAATGCTGGCGCTTGGTTTCTTGCTGATGATCGGCACGACGCTGATTGCCGACGGGTTCGGAGTGCATGTGCCCAAGGGTTACGTTTATGCGGCCATGGCGTTCTCGGCCTTGATCGAGGGGCTGAATATGCTGTCCCGGCGCAGACGTATGAAAGCCAAAGGATGATACAGCTAAATAACTCATAATATACATTATGCGACAATTGGATGTGGCAACTGGCGGTTTATGTGGCCTTCGCGCGCCGGCTCCCGGTCGATTGATCGAGCCCAATGGAATATCCTTCATCCTGTAACCCCGTTCTTCATAGTTAGTTTTGATCCGTATGACCGAGCTAAAACAGCAAGCCGCGACACCTGACCGCACTGACCCCTTATCCGGCCGCGCTGATGACCAGCCCTGGCAGATGTCTGAACTTATCGAGATCATGGCCCGGCTGCGAAATCCCGACGGCGGCTGTCCATGGGATGTTGAACAGACCTTTGCCACCATCGCCCCATACACCATCGAAGAAGCCTATGAGGTTGCCGATGCCATCGCCCGCGGCGATATGCATTCCCTCAAAGATGAACTGGGCGATCTTCTGTTCCAGTCGGTTTTCCATGCGCGTATGGCCGAGGAAGCCGGACATTTCGCCTTTACCGACGTGGTCGGCGCCGTGTGCGAAAAGATGGTGCGCCGCCACCCTCACGTATTCGGCAGCGCCGTTGTTGAAGACGCCGCAGCCCAGACCAAAGCCTGGGAGGATATCAAGGCGGCGGAGCGTGCCGCGGCAAAGGAATCATCGGCCGAGAGCGATCTCCCGCCCAGCGCCCTGGACGGGGTTCCGGCCGGCCTGCCCGCCATGAAACAGGCTGAAAAGCTGCAGAAACGCGCGGCGCGGGTGGGGTTCGACTGGACGGAGGCCAAGGATGTGCTTGGCAAGATCCGCGAGGAACTGGGCGAAGTAAGCGACGAATTCCAGGGTGAAAACACCGATATGGGCCGCCTCACCGATGAACTTGGAGACCTGCTGTTTGCTTGCGTTAACCTTGCGCGCAAGGCCAATATCGATCCCGGAACGGCCCTGCGCGGCACCAACCTTAAATTCGAGCGCCGCTTTCGCCGGGTCGAGGCGCTGCTGGCCGCAGAGGGTCGCGCCCCAGGCCAGGCAAGCCTCGAGGAAATGGAAAAGCTCTGGGTGCAGGCCAAGATGGAAGAACGCGCGGAGAGCGGAAAATAACCGGCGATTTGGCGCGGACGTTATTTATAAGTTAGGTGAAGGTTGATATTCTAACTGCATGAAAACACAGACGCTCTTATGAACGCGACTAGGTTTATCCAACGTCCTCTTCAACGCGGCTTCGCTGCAGCCCGGCCCGCCGTTGTTTTGCTGGTTTGCGCCCTACTCCTTGGCAGCTGTTTCATTCCCGAACGCTACGAAGCGGAGGTGCGTCTGACCAAGGAAGGGTCTTACGGCATCACCTTTATCGGTGTTCTCACATACGCACCGCTGTTCGGCCAGATCGCCCGGGGCAAGATCACGCCCGAGAAGGCCGAAGAACAAATCCGCATGTTCAAAGAGTTCTTGCAGCAGGACAGCTACTTTAAGGAAGTGCAGAGTCTGGGCAGCGGCCGTTTTCAGGTGCGCTACGAGCGCGAGGGACGCTTTGAAGGCGCGGACCAAATGGTCAATTTTCCAAGCCGCCAATATGCGGTCTTCCGGATCAGCAGCAATCTGCGCGGCGAAGTCACCATTGCCGTGTCCGGGCGCGGATATATGTATGCAGATAGTTTCGAGGAAGTCGGACTGAATACGGAAGGTTTGTTCCGGGTCTCGACGGACGCAAAGGTGATCGATCACAACGCCCAGTTTATTCGCGAGGCGCCCTACCCTGATTTTACGATGTATGACTGGCGGCCGCGCGGCTTTCGCCAAGTGCCGCCCAAGATTGTCGTGAAACTGGCGGTGGACCCGCGCACGGGCGCACCTGCCTATGGGGTGTTTCAAGATAGCGAGTAATACCGCCTGGCGCCGTAGCGCCGCGCGGTTGTGCCCAGTTCTCGCCTATGAAAGCCCCCGCACAGAGAGAAACTGATTAAAGTTATTGGTCTGTCGATCCGCCGGTTTCAGTCGATCGGCAGGGCAAAGGCTCATCGCGTCCTCATCGACTGTCCATACTTGGTAGCCCAGTGGCAGCAGGATTTTATTGGCGTGTTCGCAGAAATCAGCCGAGAACGTTTCAATAAGCAAATCCGGCTTGGCCTCAAGAACTTTAAGCATTCCCTTGAGGGCCGACCATTCCGCCCCCTCGACATCGATTTTGACAAGAGGCCGTTCACCGAGGGTGACTCCTTCCAGTATGTCGTCGAGGCGCACGGCTTCAACCAACACATTTTGAACCTGCTCGTCCTGGCTCGGTGAGCCCTCCGGTTTAAACAGGGCCGCACCGGAGGAGATCCAGCCGCGCTCATTCCAGGACAGTCGAGATATGCCTGCTTTACTGACGGCAGCGACACAGTGTTCAACAATATTGTGAAACCCGTTGATGTTCTTGTGAATACGCAGCCGCGCATAGGCATACGGATTGGGCTCCAACGCATGGATGGGAATATCACTTCGCAACGCAGCGGCGGTTAAACTATAGATTCCGACCTGCGCGCCGACGTCGACGATTGAAGTCGCCGTGCGCGCCAGGCGGCACCACAATTGCATGGAGCTTGGCTCGAAGGTCTTGTGGTGAAGAATATCCATCGCGCGGGGGCAATCGTTCGCCGTGAACATAGCGAATGACGGGCAATCGAAGCACCCGACCTCGTAAAAACCGTAGTACTCAGAACCGGGCCTGGAGATAAAACCGCGAGTTAGGTCTTCTAAATTATTTCTCACAGTATCAGCACTCCGCAGTTCTTCTAACGCCGGGGTCAACCCGCCCAATTTTAAGGGGGTTTGTATACAACGGGACGCCTCGTTATTCAGACTAAATTACCCAGTGCCGAGGCCGCTTGGCCTCAATTTGGCTGAAATGCTCGGAAAAACAGCATATTGATATTTTCGAAAAAGTAGTCACATTAGCTGCCGTATTCTTGGTTTTACCCGAGCACCATACAAACACAATGTCCGAGCGCGTCAGAAAGTCGCCAGAGGAACTCCGCCAGTTCGCCGCTAAGATGCGCGGCTTCGCCGCGCGTAATGCAGACCCCAAAATCAAAAGATTTTATGTAGAGATCGCCCGCCGTTGGGAGCGCCGCGCCCTAATCTCCGCGGCATCCGCCCGAGATATGCTCTCAAAACCATTCAAACGGCCTTCTAGTCTTTGACAGAAATTGACGTCAACAAACTGCGGCATTCCGGTGGAACCGACCCCTCTTTGTTGTTGCGTCTAGGTGCCTCACGTATGTGCGCGCGGTCGATTTTAAATAGGCTCTCAATGCTGCGGCCAGCATAGATGAGCAGCCTCACTTTCTGAACTTACAGCGGCGGGCTCTCCAGCGAAGACTGCGTCCCAGGATTCGACAAGCGATAAAACGTTCTCATGTATGTGCGCACATTCTTCGCCACCGAGTTCAAAATGCGAGAATCCAATTCACTGTTGCTGATCTGAAACGCATCGCGCATTTCGGCGGAGTTCAACACCGGAAGAAATTCAAACCCCATTGCCCAATTTGAAAATGAGCGTTCCGCGACAGGCTCGTGAAAAATAATCCGCATACTCAAGTGCCTGCGGTCGCACTGAATACGGTCCAATACCAATTCCAAATTCTGACTTGGACCTTCAAGCACCTGACAAAATTCTCCCTCGGCGAACAACAACATGCCGGTAAGGCCTAGCTCTTTGTTGTTGGCTTGAGACTCGCCAAGAATTTTGACCGTATCCAGGGATGTAATCTTATCGGCGGCAATACTTACATAGATGACCTGACTAAGATCCATCTCGATGGCCGCTCCACGGTTTCATCCGGCTGAAGTAAATTACGCGAATGCTGTGCTTATATACATGTTGAAAGTAATTTGACGCTCTTTCAAGCAACTCCACAAACGACTTTGCACATTACGATAATTTCAATTCGGCCCAATCTATTTCCGATATTGAGTTCCGCAAACGGCATGGTATTGATCGATTATGCGCCAGCCGAAGCTTCTAAGCACGCTAAAGACCTACGACCTCAGCCAGTTTTCAGCTGATTTCATCGCCGGGGTGACCGTCGCGATGGTCGCCCTCCCCCTGAGCTTAGCGATTGCCATTGCCTCGGGTGCTGATCCAGCTGCCGGCCTAGTGACCGCCATCGTCGCCGGGTTCTTGATATCGGCACTCGGCGGAAGCCGCGTTCAGGTCGGCGGGCCGACGGGCGCTTTCATTGTGGTTGTCTTCGGTGTCATCGCCGAACACGGATATGACGGCCTCGTACTAGCGACTTTTATGGCCGGTTTTATACTGCTCATCGCCGGCTATTTTCGTGCGGGCAACCTCATATCCTATATACCCAGCGCAGTGGTCAACGGTTTCACGATTGGAATCGCGATCGTTATCGCGACGAGCCAAGTTCCCGATTTTTTTGGCTTGAGGGTTGAAGCTCTCCCCGCTGACTTTATTGAGAAAGTCCCGGTTCTTTGGGAGGCCCGCGACAGCTTCAATAGCGCCGCCTTTGCGATCGCGGCGTTGTCGCTTTTTCTGATTGTTCTGCTGCGCCGCCTTGCCCCAAAATTACCGGGCATGATTGTTGCGGTCGGTATCGGGTCGGCTCTGGTTGCCGCCATGCTCTTGTCTGTAGATACAATTGACTCACGGTTTGGCGCGCTCCCAAGCGCTTTGACCCTTCCTTCCGTTCCAGACATATCTTGGAGCCGGATTGTCGAACTGTTCCCCTCCGCGCTCGTCATCGCCTTTCTGGCGGGTGTCGAATCATTGCTGTCTGCCATGGTGGCGGACAAGATGATCGCAGGACATCATCGACCAAACGCAGAACTCACGGCACAGGGCGTTGCGAATATCGGCTCGGCTCTTTTCGCAGGATTGCCCGCGACAGGTGCGATTGCTCGCACGGCCTCGAATATCCGTGCGGGCGCCAAGACCCCGGTTGCAGGCATCGTCCATGCCCTGACGATCCTCGTAGTTATGATGTTCGCGGCCCCGCTCGTTGGCCGTCTTGCAATGCCCGCGTTGGCCGCGCTGTTACTCATTACCGCCTGGAATATGAGTGAACCGCATAAGTGGCGTGAATACGCACAAGCCCGAACCGGAGATCGTGTGCTTTTATTGCTTACGCTTGTATTGACGGTGCTTGTCGATTTGACCGTTGCAATCGGCGTTGGCGTGACCGTGGGACTGGCGCTGCGCCTGAGCCGACGCGACTCTGTTAAGAGTGACTGGACGTCACCTGAAAGATAAGCGGCCTGACACGACCCAGGAGCGATGCCGGGCAAGCATTGGGGAGAAAGACCTTTAGTGAGCCGGAGGTGACGAAGATGGGCACCAATGGCGGTCAATGATCTACTTAGATTTAGCATCGCGGTTCCGCTCCCCGTCAACTTGTCTCATGACAAAAGGGAAAAATCTCCATCCGAGGAAATAGCTCATCGAAGAAACTGCTAAGAGCCCTACCAGAGACCACAAAGAATACCCAAAGCTGTCGCTTGTGAATTTATCCCAAATTAAGAATAACGCGAAGGCCAGGCATACAAATATTATGACGATACCTATCACACGCACACCAAGCCGCTGGGCGGTCTAGCCAGCGTGGTGATACACGGGGGGCTTAAAATACATCTCGTACAAGCGCTAAGGTGCACGCCGACAATTAATCGGAAGTATTAAACACAGTAATTATCAGCGCTACTTTGTATATTACGAACAGTTTTTTGACCTCGGTCAAACGGCCTTTTGGATGAACGTGTAAGAACCACCCTAGTCTGGGTTTACTGGAGTTTGCAGATGTCGCTTACGGTGTACAAAGTTTGGGACGTTCCAACACGTATTTTTCACTGGCTGA
>JAUIGX010000166.1 GCA_030432435.1 Alphaproteobacteria bacterium | reverse complement strand
AAGCGAAATCCGAAACCCCGACGGCACCGTTGTCTTCCAACAAAGCGACATCATTGTTCCGGCAGCCTGGTCACAGGTTGCCTGCGATATTCTCGCCCAGAAGTACTTCCGGCGCGCCGGTGTGCCTAAGGCCCTAAAGCCCGTCCGCGAAGACGATGTTCCCGAGTTTTTGTGGCGCAATACAGCGGCCGACGATGCAGATTCGCGTTCCGGCGCCGAGACCGATGCCCGGCAAGTGTTTGACCGCCTAGCCGGAGCCTGGACCTACTGGGGCTGGAAAGCCGGATTTTTTGACAGCGACGACGATGCATCTGCCTATTTCGACGAAATGCGTTTCATGCTGGCCCGCCAGATGGCCGCGCCGAATTCGCCGCAGTGGTTCAACACCGGTTTACATTGGGCCTATGGAATCGACGGCCCGTCACAGGGTCATTACTACGTCGATTACCAGTCCGGCGAATTGACCAAATCGGAAAGTTCTTACGAGCATCCGCAGCCGCACGCCTGCTTCATTCAATCGGTCGCCGACGACCTGGTGAATGAAGGCGGCATCATGGATCTGTGGGTTCGTGAAGGACGACTGTTCAAGTACGGCTCGGGGACCGGCACCAACTTTTCAGCGCTCAGGGGCGCAGGAGAAAAACTTTCAGGCGGCGGCAAATCATCGGGCTTGATGAGTTGGCTGAAGATCGGCGATCGGGCGGCAGGGGCCATTAAATCCGGCGGCACCACACGCCGCGCTGCAAAAATGGTGATTCTGAACGCCGATCATCCCGACATTGAAGAATTCATCGGCTGGAAAGTTCGTGAGGAGCAGAAAGTCGCGGCTATGGTCGCGGGCTCGCGCCTCGCCAACAAACATTTGAATGCGATTCTGCGCGCGTGCCGGGAGTGGGATGGAGAAGACACCGAAAAACGCTTCGACCCCAAAGAAAACACCCTCCTGCGCAAAGAAATTAAGGCAGCCCGGGCGGCGATGCTGCCGGAAAACCTCGTGCAGCGCGTATTGCAGTTCGCGCGCCAGGGCTACGCCACAATCGAGTTCCCGGAGTTCGATACAGATTGGGATTCGGAAGCTTACGGAACAGTTTCCGGTCAAAACTCAAACAACAGCGTGCGAATCACCGACGACTTTTTGCGGGCCGTTGAAGCCGACGATGAGTGGCATCTGAAGAGTCGCGTCAACGGTGAAACCGTCAAGACCGTAAAAGCCCGAGAGTTGTGGGACAGCATCGGCGAAGCCGCATGGCAATGCGCCGATCCCGGCCTTCAATTCGACACCACCATCAACGATTGGCACACCTGTCCGCAGTCGGGGCGCATCAACGCGTCGAATCCATGTTCCGAGTACATGTTTCTCGACAATACCGCCTGCAATCTGGCTTCACTTAACCTTCTGACCTTTCGCAACGAAGACGGATCGTTCGACGTCAAAGGATTTGAGCACGCGGTTCGCCTCTGGACCGTGACCTTGGAAACATCGGTGCTCATGGCGCAGTTCCCGTCGAAGGAAATTGCAGAGCTATCTTACCGCTACCGCACCCTCGGTCTGGGTTTCGCCAATCTGGGCGGCCTGCTTATGTCGAACGGCATAGGCTACGACAGCGCCGAAGGTCGCGCGATCTGCGCCGCCATCAGCGCGCTGATGACCGGCCAATCTTATGCGACGTCGGCGGAAATTGCCGAAGAACACGGCCCATTCCCGGGGTATGCGGGAAATGATGGCGATATGCTGCGCGTCATTCGCAATCATCGCCGGGCCGCCTACGGTCATCGCGACGCTTACGAAAACCTAAGCGTCATGCCTCAACCGCTCAACGCTTCCGACTGCCCCGATACGGCGCTCGTTGCAGCGGCCAAAGACTCCTGGGACCGCGCCCTTGAGCTTGGAACCGCCCATGGCTTCCGCAATGCCCAGGTCAGCGTCATTGCACCGACGGGCACCATCGGCCTTGTCATGGACTGCGACACGACGGGCATCGAGCCCGACTTCGCCCTCGTCAAATTCAAAAAGCTCGCCGGTGGCGGTTATTTCAAGATTATCAACCGCGTTGTGCCTCTTGCTCTGAAAACGATGGGCTACAGCCAAGCCCAAATCGACGACATCGCCCGCCACGCCGTTGGACATGGCACCTTGAAGGGCGCCCCAGGTATCAATGCAGTCTCTTTGCAAGATCGCGGCTTTAATGCCGGCGCACTTGAGAAAGTCGAGGGCGCGCTTAGTCAAGCCTTCGACATCAAGTTTGTTTTCAATCACTACACACTGGGCGAAGATTTTTGCATCGAGAAACTCGGACTAACGCCTGAGCAGTTGAACGACCCTGCATTCAATATGCTTGAGGCACTAGGCTATACCCGCGACGACATTGAGGCCGCCAACATCTATGTTTGCGGCGCCATGACCCTTGAAGGCGCCCCGCACTTGAAAGCTGAGCATTTGCCGGTTTTCGATTGCGCCAATCCCTGCGGCCGCACCGGGAAGCGTGCGCTGTCTGCCCATAGCCACATTGCGATGATGGCCGCGGCCCAGCCCTATATCTCCGGCGCTATCTCAAAGACGATCAACATGCCGAACGCGGCAAGCGTCGAAGATTGCAAGAACGCCTATATGACATCGTGGAAACTGGGGCTTAAGGCGAACGCCCTTTACCGCGACGGATCAAAACTGTCTCAGCCTCTGGCATCCGCATTGTTCGAAGACATTGAGGAAGAGGCCGATGCTCCGGCTGAAGCCGCGCAAGCGCCGTCTCAGGGCCGCGCCGAAATTGTCGCTGAGCGCATCATTGAACGGGTTGTCGCACGCGAACGTAAACGCCTGCCTGATCGCCGTAAGGGCTATACACAAAAAGCGCTCGTCGGCGGACACAAAGTTTATCTGCGCACCGGCGAATACACGGATGGGCAAGTCGGCGAAATCTTTGTCGATATGCACAAAGAGGGCGCCGCGTTTCGTAGCCTCATGAACAACTTCGCCATCGCCATTTCCATCGGCCTTCAGTACGGCGTACCGCTCGAAGAATTTGTCGATGCGTTCACCTTTACGCGCTTCGATCCTGCCGGCGTTGTTGAAGGCAATTCGTCGATCAAAATGGCGACGTCCATTATCGACTATATCTTCCGCGAACTGGCCGTCAGCTACCTGGGCCGGAACGACCTTGCCCATGCCGAAGCTCACGATGTTCTCCCGGATGCCATGGGTGACGGCGAACGAGCGGAAAAACTTCTGCAAATTGCCGAGAAAACCGTGTCACAGGGTTTTATTCGCTCGTCTAATCTCTATTTCATCAAGCCCCCGGCCAATAACGGACGGGCTGGTACAGGCCAAGCCAACTCCCCCGGTAGCGCTACCGGCGGATCTGAAGCAGTGTCCGGCAGCACAGTCATGTCGCCTGCGTCCTCTTCGGCCCCGGCGTCAGCGCTGGGTTCTCACGCTCAGGCGTTCGCGGAAGAAGAAGTTCAGCTCAATGTTCGCGTAACCGAGATGACCGGCTCACGCCGAAGCGCAGTTCATGTCGCGCGTATGAAGGGGTATGAAGGCGATGCGTGTACCGACTGTGGAAACTTCACGCTTTTGCGGAACGGCACCTGCATGAAGTGTGATACCTGCGGCACCACTAGCGGCTGTTCCTAGGTCAACGAACTCAGAGCGTCTTGCGCCGCTTCTAATAGTGCACGTGCCGCAAAGGTGGATTTGAATGCCGCTGCCCGTCGCTCTTGTGAATTCGCCATCGGCGGACCCTGTCCGGATTTCAGGCTTTCCGACGCCGACAACCATTCCAACGATTGGGGCCTGCTTTGGCGAATTTCTAAGGCGTGTTGTTCCAAGCCACACGGCCTATGCCATCGCCCGAAGCACATGCGAGGACGTGGTCACCGCCCTACGCACTGAACTGCGCCCAAATTGGTCGGCACAGACAGAAACAGAGCAAAAGCAAAGATCAGATTATTTGATCGCAGGTTCGGTCGGCAAACGCACGGCGGTCGCCCCGATCACGACTGTTGATGTTCTCTATCTTCTGCCACCCAAACTTGCCGCGCAAAGGTCTGCTGACGCCCTAAAAATTGTCTGGGCCGTCATCAAGAACCGCTACGAGGGGGCGAACATTACCGATGCGGGCGTCCTTCTTCAGCGCGGAGAACAATGGGTAAAGGTGATGCCGGGCCGAGAGCACGGCGGCTCGTTTCTTATACCTGCGCGCCCCACTGTCGAGCGGTCATCTGGCTGGGTTGTAACCAACCCTATAGCCGAGGCCGCAACCCTGCGGCTTTCTGATAGCCTCTATGGAGGCCGTCCCCGCCTGCTCCTCACCGCACTCAAGTCATGGCGGGCGCACGCCCAGGTTCCGATCTCTTCATACGCACTGGAACTTCTCGCCCAGGAGTTTTACGCCGGGTCTCCTAGACAATTTGAATTGGAGCGCGCCCTTATTGAGTTCTGGGCCTGGGCACGCAAACGCACGCCATGCGCCCTCAAACCGCCGGGAGGACAGTCGGTGCTGGACGTCGGCAGCGAATGGCATCAGAAGGCCAAATCCGCGTACTGGCGCACCATGCTCGCCGACCACCACCTCAAGGCAGGTAAAGTTACCGATGCGGCGCTGGAGTGGCGGCACATTCTCGGACCCATCTTTCCGGTTCCAGGCGAAACCGGACCGTCAGCGCTACCGATGTTCAAGTAATTATTTTACTTCGGCGCTTCGTGCAGGAATCTCGTGCGAAGCGTCCCCGGAATGGCTTCAAGGTCTTTGCGTATCCCCATGCCGGCCTCAATCCGGCCGAGCACGTCCGTCACCACATAGCCGATATCTTCGTCCGTACGAAGATACTGACCGGAGATATTGATCTTCCGGCTGGAGAAAACATCCGAGATTTTCGCCAAAACACCGGGAACGTTACTGTGAATATGCATAAACCGCGTTGCGCTCGATTGGGGCGGCAACGCCACTTCCGGAAAATTAACCGCCCCAAGAGTGGAGCCGTTATCGGAATACTTCACTAGTTTTTCGGCCACCTCGCCGCCAATATTTTCCTGGGCCTCTTCCGTCGAGCCCCCAATATGCGGCGTCAGAATTACATTCCGCAGCCCCCGCAGCGGACTCGCGAACTCTTCGTCCGGCCCGGCTGGCTCCTTCGGAAACACATCCACGGCAGCCCCGGCTATGTGTTTTGATTCCAGCGCAGCGGCCAGGGCTGGAATTTCCACCACGGTCCCCCGTGATGCGTTGATGAAAAACGCACCCTTTTTCATTTTCTCGAAACTGGCCGCGGTAATCAGATTTTTTGTCTCGGGTGTTTCCGGCACGTGCAAGGTCACGACATCGGACGCCGCGAGCAGTTCGTCCATGGACCGGCAAGGTACGGCATTGCCAATCGCTAATTTTTCAACCGTATCAAAATAGCGCACCTGCATACCCATGGCTTCGGCGATGACCGAAAGCTGAGTGCCTATGTGGCCATAGCCGACAATGCCCAGGACTTTGCCGCGTATTTCACGCGCACCTTTTACGGTTTTGTCCCACTCTCCTTCATGCGCTCCCCACGAACGCTGAGGAATGCCTCGAAACAACATGATGATTTCAGCGATCACCAACTCGGCGACCGAACGCGTATTCGAATACGGCGCGTTAAATACCGGAATGCCCTGGGACTTGGCCGCCCGCAAATCAACTTGATTAGTGCCGATACAAAAACAGCCGATCGTCAGCAGCTTGTTGCCAGCCTCAAGCACTTTCTCCGTCAGCTTGGTCCGCGAGCGAATACCGAGGATGTGCACATCTTCCAGGCGCTCCTTCAGCTCGGCTGCATCAAGGGCCCCGGTTAGCGTCTCAATATTGGAGTAGCCGTTACGCTTGAATAGCGCTGCGGCGTTCCCATGTATATTTTCAAGCAACAGGACTTTGATTTTTTTCTTCGGGAGAGACAGCTTTTCCAAGACAAAATTCCAGACTAAATGCGAGGCAACTGATCTGGCCATGCGGGCAGACGGCAGCGTATGGTACTCTTCGCGGCGGCCGCTCCACGGCTGAGCCGGAGTAGCACATATATGAAACCACGGGGAACCTGCAATGGCCGGTAAAGTCGAAACTCAACTTAAAACATTGGGCATTACGCTCCCCGAGGCCATCGCGCCCGTCGCCAACTACGTGCCGTTCGTCAAAACCGGCAATTTGGTCTTCGTGTCGGGGCAACTTCCTATGAAAGACGGCGCTTTGCAAAGCAAAGGCCAGGTTGGCACCGAGGTGTCCCTCCCCGAAGCCTCCGGCGCGGCGCGGCTCTGCGCCATCAACCTCATCGCCCAGGCAAAAGCCGCCTGTGATGGTGATCTTGACCGTATCAAACGCGTCGTCAAATTGACTGGATTCGTAGCTTCAGGGCCCGACTTCACAGATCATCCCAAGGTGGTGAACGGTGCGTCCGATACAATGGTCGAGATCTTTGGAGACGCTGGCCGCCATGCCCGCGCCGCCGTGGGCTCGTCGTCCCTGCCCCTAGGCGCGGCCGTCGAGGTCGAAGCCATTTTTGAAATCACCTAAAGGCTCGAAGTCGCTCGTTTATGGATGATGAACGTCCCAACGCTGATCCGCCGAGCACGCCAGAGGACAAGGGCGGCCTGAAAATCAGGGTACTACCAAGCATCCATCAGGTGCCGTCAGACCAATGGGATCAATGCGCGGGCGTTAGCGAACCTGACCACAACCCCTTTGTCCGCCACGCTTTCTTCAGTGCCCTAGAAGATTCACGCTCTACCGTTGCCGATACGGGCTGGTATCCTCAGCACGTGGTGGTGGAAGATGCATCCGGCCATGCGCTGGCCTGCGCGCCGATGTTTCTCAAGAATCACTCCTACGGCGAATACGTTTTCGACTGGGGATGGGCCGACGCCTACCAGCGCGCCGGAGGCCGCTACTACCCCAAACTCCAATGTGCCGTACCGTTCACGCCGGTCACCGGACCCCGCTTGATGGTGCGCCGGTCCCTCGACCCGGCCATCGCGCGCGAAATGACGCGCGGCTTGCTGGGCGGTATGGTCGAACTTGCGGAGCGCCTAAAAGTTTCCTCGCTTCATGTAACGTTCTCGACGGCACTGGAATACGAAACCATGACCAGCGCAGGTTTCCTGCCGCGTCTTGGCGAGCAGTATCATTGGGAAAATAAAGGCTACGAGAATTTCGACGACTTCCTGTCGGAATTATCGTCGCGTAAGCGCAAAAGCATCCGAAAAGAGCGCGAAAAGGCAAATTCAAGCGGCGTAGACATCCAAATCCTCACCGGAGCGGACATAAAACCCCGTCACTGGGACGCTTTTTTCCAGTTTTATATGAACACCTCGGACCGGAAATGGGGGCAGGCCTACCTCACGCGCGCATTTTTCGAGCTGTTGTCCGAGCGCATGGGCGACGCCGTCGTGCTGATTATGGGCGAAGAAGACGGGCGGCTAGTCTGCGGCGCGCTCAACTTGTGCGGCGGAACCACCTTATTCGGAAGGAACTGGGGCACCGCGGTCGACTACCCGATGCTCCACTTCGAGGTTTGCTATTACCGCGCCATCGACTACGCCATTGAACATAAGCTCAAATGGGTCGAGGCAGGCGCACAGGGCCAGCATAAAATTCAGCGGGGCTACATGCCCAAACGCACATATTCAGCCCATTGGATCGCCGATAGGGGCTTTAGAAGCGCGGTCGCCGAGTTTTTGGACCGGGAACGAGCCGCAATAGCCGCCGAAATCGAATTTCAAACCGACCTCGGGCCGTTTAAGCGCACGCAGAGTTCCCCC
>JAUIGX010000165.1 GCA_030432435.1 Alphaproteobacteria bacterium | reverse complement strand
GGCCTGCGCACGGATTTGCGCCATCTGCTTTTCGATTTCGAATAGCGCACGAGCCTCGTCGGCAAGCGATCCGTAGTCGGTAAACAAGTCAACTACTGACATGGATGCACGCTTCTGCGCGGACTCCAAGGCCGTCAGACTGGCCGCAAGCTCTTTTAGCGTGTCGTCAAGCGATTCCGCTTCGCTATTAGCCGCAAGGAATGCCGCAGCTATGGGTAGCCCCAAAGCCGCAACCGTACAAAGAGGTGGTGCAACAAGTCCAAGTGATCCGCCGAGCGCGCCAAACCCGCCGAACAACTGAGGAAGCTGTTGGCCCATTGCCTTCATCGCTGACGTGCCGCCGCCGATCTGGACCGCCATGTCGCCGATTTGGTTCGCGGTGTTCTGGATGACAAATCGACCGCGCCCGGATACATTGGTAATCCGTTCAAGCCCGGTTGCCGCCCTATTAGCATTGGCAGCGATGCGCTCACCGCCCCGCTGCCAGGCTCTCTCCGCACCCACCGCCGCCTTTTCCGCCGATTTCCGACCGGATTCCATCTGACGCTCAAACTTGCGCAGACTAGCCTCCATTCGGACAATCAGGGTATCTTCGACGGTATTTGCCATTATTTGACTGCCTCGGGCTCATACCGGTTAAGAATTTCGATGAATTCCTCTTCGGTGATGTGATCGGCTTTAGATTGGGAAGCGGCGTTGAATCCGCGAACCATATTGATGAAATCCGGATAACTCATTGACCGCAGGTCTTGCGGCGACATGTTGAATTCCCGGCAAATCTGGCTGACTTCGGAAAACTTGATTCTGCCTCCGTCACCCTTGCCGCCTTCGCTTTCCTCGATCCCGACCATGAGGGATGCGAGAATTTCACCGGCAACTGACGCGTTTTCCGCATATGGGCGGGTGTCAAAATGCGCGACCATCAACCGCTTTGCATCTATGATCGAGGTGCCGCCGCCAATCAGCGCAAGGCGGATTGTGTGATAGATATCGGACGACTTGTATCCGCCGCTTGCAACGTGCATGAAAATCTTGCCGATAGGATCGCCCGTAGCCTCTTCGAGGTCCAAAACACGACCAAATTCGAGCCGGAAAAGACGATCCTTTCCGGCCCAATACGCAACAACCTCGGCCATCAGGTCGCGTCAGTCCAAACACGCTGTCCAGCGCCACTGATCGTTGCGGTGAAAGTGGCTTTTGCGCTACCTTCCTTGTCAATTTCGAAATTCTGACAATAGGCGGGAAGTTCCCAATATCCACCGTTGTTTGCGGCACTCTCGTCAAGAATGATCCTGATATTTTTTTCGACAGCACTGTCAGCCCACTCACGCCAAGTCGGCCATGCCTCGGTAGTCACCATACCGCTGATAGTCACGCTTGTGTCCTGAGTCTCAAGATGACGAACGATAGATGCCGGAACATCCAGAGGATTGTCGCAGTCCAGCGCGGAGTTTTCTCCGAGATTGTTTGTCAACGTGATCCCGAAGGTTCTGGCACCGCAGGTAAATCCGAAAGTCTCGGTCGGCGAACCACCATCACCGAGTTGAATGACCAGCCGTGTAGTTTGATTTCCCGTCGGCATATCAGCCTCCTTGTTTTGACGGTTCCTTGACCTCCACGGCATCGCCGCGTGCGATCAGATCTTCACAGGTTTTGCGAGGCAGACTGAGAACCGAGCCGCGCTTGAATTGTTGGGAAATAGCCGACGAGATCCTATATGATGCGTCAGCAGTTATTTTTACACGCATAGGAGACCCCATGAGATTTCTGGTGATTGCAATTTTCCTGACTGGAACCACCGCCATAGGCATGCCGCGCGAGGCGTGCATCACCGCACTCGCAGATTCCTATGAGATGAAGAAAACCATTTCCGAGATTGTCAGCGAAGCCACGAAAACGGCACGCATCTATGTTCGCGAAGAGTCGCCGGGAATTGAGCCAACGGCCCGCGCAATGACGGGAATAAACATCCAAATGGACGAAGCAATCAGCGCATACCAAGACGCGCTGTTTGAACTCTGCAAATCGTCCTAGCTTTCCTTGACGGCCTTGCTGATCGCACGCGAAATGCGAGACTTCACCCTACGCCGACGCGCGCGCCAGACGGGATAAAAAAACGGATTGGCAGGCATGTTGACCGTACCGAACTCTTGGAATTTCGCATAGAATGCTTCACCGCCGCCCGCGTAGATCGTGATACGCATTGCACCGTATTCATTTTTGCCGACCTTGCCGATGGTCAATGTACCCGCTGGTGCCGCGCCCCATGTCCACCCTATAGACGCGCCCAGGCGGCCTGTTTCCCCTTGCGGTGCCCGTGACCACATTTCCTCAACAATATCGTTTGCGGCATCTTCCATCGCTGCCCGCACGTTGATACGCACGTTCTTTGGAATGGCTTTCCATCGCCGGTTAAACTTATCGAGCCCCTGAACCATCAATTTTCTTCGAGATCAGCAGATACGGTTACCACCCCGTGTGCAGTGATCCCGTCGCGATCCATAAACACGCGCTGACCGACGACCTCGATCCGAACTAGAGCATTCACAACGAGGTCAATATCAGCCAGATGAAGCGCGTTCTTGACTGCATCCACAATTTCCTTGCAAGGCCACATGCGCCCGTGCTCACGTGACCAAACGTTCAATTGAACCGTTTCCGTTCTGGCCGTGATGCACTGAATATATTCAGGCGTGCTATCGGTTGGACCAAACGTGATGCAGGGATATTCGCGGTCGGCCGGTGAATCGTCGTAAATCCGATCATCGACCAAAGCACTGACAGCAACATCCGCAACGAGTGCATCATATATTGCCCCTTGCAGCTCCCTTGATACGCTCATACCGCAACCCCACTTTCGGCAAGAAACTGGATGTGCTGACGATCTGGAGTGATTTCACGACTCCGGATATTGAATTTCTCGCCGGTCCGAACATCCACAATCGACCAATCGGTATCTACTCGGCGAGAATCCTTGCTAGCGCGGACAGTGATCACTGTAGGCTGACGCCCCTCAAGACGTGCCGCCTGAACCGTTTCGGAGCCACGCAAGCGTTGGTAACCTGCGCGGTATGTAAATTCATCGTTCCACCCGTAAATTGTACCACCCAATCCATCCGGGGCGGCGACAGGGCTGCGAAACGTGACGCGTTCGACCAGCTTTCCAGCGGGCATCAGTAAAACACCCTTCTATAAGGCGCGATAAGTGTGTCAACAGACTGGGGCAGCGCATTAGACTTTACGTCTCCCACAGACTCCCGATTCTCGTACCAGTGAGCTGCGAGCATCATTATTGCGACTCGTAGCGGTGCTGGAACAGCATGCTCCGAGTCGCCAAATCCGGTGGTAAAAGTCACCTGAACGGCATCTGACCGATCGGTGTTGAGGGGAGGACGCGCAAATGCTTCGCGAAATCGAATTAACGCGCAAGTCGCAGTCTCTACAATCTCGTACTGTTCGGACAAAAGCGTATGCTGATCATTAGCCTCGTCAAAATAGACTATAGATGCGGCAGAAACGTCACCAAATGGCAAGCTGATCGCGTCGTCTGGCCAGCACATCAGGGAAATGCGCCAATCCTGATCTACCATCGCCCGACCAAGAACCCCCTGCCAGCCATCAAGATGCGCAACAGCCGCGTCGATATAAGACTGCAACATCAAATCATCGTCGCAAAAATCCACACGCACCTGATTTTTGAACTCACCTAGAGAAACAGGCGATACGGCAGGCGGATTGACACGGGAAGGCTTCATATCTCAGCTCTTGGACGCACGCGATTTGGGCTTGGCTTCCTTGGCCAATGCGCCCGCTTCGGTAGCCGCCTTGACGAGATCGGCGGGGCAATCTTCACCCACCTCAAACTCCTGCGGATATGGGTTTCCGCCGGTGGCACCCTTGAATGATCTTGTGAATTTCATGGGGATTCTCCGTTGGTTCGGCGATGGGGCGACCGAAGCCGCCCCACCTCAAAAATAGCCTTATGCCGCAACGCGGTGGTAGCGGATGTATTCCGGGTTCCAGAGACCACCACCAACGCGTTTCGTGGTGTAGAACATCACGTAGGGCTTATTGGTGTAGGGGTCTCGCAGAACACGAACGCCAACCCGATCAAAGATGCGGTAAGCCATCGCCATATCGCCAAAAATCACCGGCACAGCATTCGCCGCAACGTCAGGCATGCCCGACAGTTCACGCGCAGCATAGCCCAAGACCTGTGCAGGTTCGCCGGCCTGGAAGGGCGGTTGCCAGAGATAGTTGTCCTGGCCGTCCTTCATCTTGCGGATGACTGCATGAGTTGCTCGGTTTGCGTAGAACGCTGAACCCGGCGTGACACGCTTACTCGGGATGCCATAGATCATATCGATCAGACCATCCGGAGTCAGGTTCCCAGCGGAACCGGAGTTGACCTCAAGGACAGGTCCAAGAGGATGCTGCTGGTTCGCAGGAAGCGCCGACTCTGCCGCGGCATCGTACATCATCACGCCCTTGGGACGATTGGTGCCGTTGCCATTGACAAACGCAGTGCCCTCCTGCGTCGCAAACTCAGCCTGGACCTCCGAGGCGTGCCATGCGGCGATATCGATCTCGGAATCGTCAAGAACCTGTTGGGTCAGTGCCGGGTTTGCATAGACTTCTCCAAAGGAGAACTCATACGTGCCGAACTGCGAAGTGCCGGTCTCAGTCCGGACAGGGGTCTCTGCGACCCATCCGGAAGCAGCGCCATGCAGGTTGTACAGGTGGCGAAAGCCCTGACCGCGAACGGTCTGGGTCGTCGCGTATTGACGCATCTGCGAAATAATTTGCAGTTGATCGGTAATCTGACGATCCCACTCTACCGGCGCTGTATAGCCGCCATCCGGATCCGAACCAACCGACATGGACGCCATTACTCCGGAGCGATTGGCCGCGCGAATATCGACCTCACCCTCGCCGGTACGCACCCAAGAATTGAACTTGGACTTGTAATCCGCCATTTCTGGCGTTTCCGGCTCACCGCCTGCGGGGGTTACTGCAAGCGCCGCCTTGGCATTGAGCGTATCAATTGCCGACATCATCTTGTCCAAGTCGGCGTTGATGCGGTCGATCTTCTCATCGACAACAACATCAGCCTTGGCCTTCATTTGGTCGTTGATCGAATCCTTGAATTCATTGAATCCACGGTTCACATCTTCGATGAGAGAATTGATGTCGCCGCTTGCTTCCGCGCGCACGGCGACAATACCACGCATCTTGCGTGGGCTGGTCATGCTGGTCATTGATTTTTTCCTGATTACAGTTTCAGTGTCTCAATCAGCCGGTTCAAACCGGCCGTCACTTCACCAGCGTCATGCGTGGCGGTTGCGGCAGCGTCCTGCGTGCCGCCTTTCAGTTCAGCAATGAGGCGACGGCGCTCACTGCGTGAAACTCCTGATTTGGCCAAGATTGTGTCTACCTGACGCACTGCTCTGATCGGATCATCAATCTTGGCATCAATTTCAATCGAATCCTCGGATAGGTATGCGTCTGCAAGTCCGACGCTCACCGCCTGCTCACCGTTGAACCATGTCTCACGATCCATCCACTCCGAAGCCTTTGCCTTCTCAATTCCAGCGCGGTCCGCATAGAGCGTTGCCATCGCATCATCGAAGGGTTCCATTGTGGCAGCAGCTTCGATCAGGTCGTGTCGATTGCCAACCGCCATTACCCAGGCATTATGGACCATTAGAAAACCAGCCTTTCCGATCTGGATTTCATCACCTGCCATTGCAATCACGGACGCGGCAGATGCCGCAATCCCTAGAATCCGCACCGTTACCTTGGCCTTGTGCTCACGCAGCATATTGTAGATCGCTACGCCCTCAAAGAAATCGCCGCCAGGACTGTTGATATCAACGAATACCTCGGTCTCCCTGATCGACCGCAGTGCTGCCGCAATTCGCCGAGATGTGACGCCGCCGGAAAGATCGTCTCCAATCACATCAAGGACACTGATGGTATTTGCCCCGGACTGAACGGCCCTCACCCCGGAATCCCACTTATCGAGGGTGTCAGGGTCTGGCTCAAATGCGCAAACCTCAGGAATACGCTCGGCGTTGAGCTTAGGTAGTTGTTTCAGGCTCATTTTCGGCCCCCGTCGCTTGCGCCAAAGCGTTCGGCGCGATTTCTTTTTTGGGCAGGTCCATCATGTCGCGAACCTCCTCATAATCCATCCAAGGCTGATGCCCGCCGGAGCCGAGCCCCTTCGCGAAGAATTCCGATTGGTCGGCCATAGAACCGCGCAAGAGCGCACCAGCATTGAATTTGGTTTCAAGACGCCCCACATCATCATCGCTTAGACAGGTGCGGTTCATCGCCTGCTCCCACGCTGTGAACCACGGATTCAGTGCGTAGCGAACGAATATCTGGCCCAACACGTCAATGCCGCTACCCCAGCTCGTGTCATCCACACCGAGGAACGGGCGCGGGACACCGAAAGCACGGGCAATTTCCTCGATCTGCAATTCACGGCTTTCAATCTGCTGGCTGTCCTTGGCGCTGCTTTTGAATTGGTGAGGGGTTATACCCTCTTCACCAATCAACCATTTTCCAGCATTATCTGAGCCTGAATATTCGGTCCATATAGACTCCCTTAGGCGCTCGTATGCTTCTGGCGAAAGTTGCTCGGGATGGGCCAACATTCCGCCCAAAAGCATTCCATTCTGAAAGAACTTCGTTTGCGACTTCTCCAGTTCACGAGCGAGTTCAATTGCTCTTGCGGCAACCGCCACCATAGACGTGCCGCGATATCCGTTATCGCTTTCTGCGTAGACATGGAGCATATCGCGCGGATTAATTACGCGCACCCCACCTTTACCTACAGCATACCGGTACTCAATCGACCAGTCGTCTTTCTGCCTGACCTCAACGGCGCGAGGATCCAAAGGCACCAGCCTGATAACCCGGCCCATTGAACGAACAACCATAGCGTAGGCATTACCGTGAACCAGGGCATTCCGCTGCATGTACTGGCGGAAGTTGAACGCGGTCTGCCAGTCGTTTGGCCTGGAATGGATCACGTCAAAAAGCGAATTGTCCCTCGCCTTTTCTTTGGTCTCCTTGTCGATGACATGAACTGGCAACATGCCAATCGCATAGGATATCAGCGTGACGCATCGAAACACCGCTGTGTTACACATCGCATCACTGACTGTGACACCACTATCTCCACCGCCCCGCATCCACTCCTTGAACTCTGGCGAGTTCGGGTCCAACACTTTTGCCATGACAGCCATGTCTCTCATGGCAAACTCGTAAAGCGATGCCGTCGGGACCTTTTCGGGCCTGCGGAAGATGCTAAATAGGTTCATATTTCCACCTTAAACGACCAGCATCCCACGCGACTCATAAATGCTTGACTTGGACTGCACGGAGTCCTTAATGAACCAACCCAACGCCATGATCAGCGCAATAGCTCCATCGATCTTGTTTCCCGGAAGCTCTTTGCGCGGATAAACATTGTCTTTCGCATCGAAATGACCAACCACGTTGCCTATCATCCAGTTAAGCACCGCGTTGCCAGGGTGATGTATCCGCCCCTCTCGCATAAGTGCATCTAGCGTTTTCGTGGCCTCGGACATATTTGCGATCGTTTGCCGCATCTCGTCTGCCGGAAAGTTGTCACGCTGCAAGTTCAAAATCATGTGTTGCGCTTGCCAAGGGTCAGCGACTACCGCCCGAATACTCCGCCCCGGAACTTCAAGCCTAATCTCGTCCTCAATAACACCAAAGTCGATTGTCTCGCCTGCTGTCGCGGTCAAATCGCCCTGCATTTCCCATCCCCGATACATCGGGTGCCGATCCTCTTCGATAGCCGCGCGTGGCAAGTAGAACGTCG
>JAUIGX010000164.1 GCA_030432435.1 Alphaproteobacteria bacterium | reverse complement strand
TGACCTATGTACAAATTGTAGATCAATTTTACGCTAAATTTATGGAACATATCGTTGATCTTCCGCCTTGGAGTTCTTGCCGCGTGTCGCACCTAGTCCAACGTCTTCTCCTTTCCGCAATCGCGGTCATATTCGTTTGCAGATTGACGGTTGGTGCCGTCTGGGCTGAGGAATTGAGCCCCCACCGTGCGGTATATGACGTCTCGATCGCGAAGGTGGCCCAAAACGATGGCGTCAATGGTGCTCACGGCACGATGGTTTTTGTGATTGCAGATCATTGCGATGGCTACACGCTGGAAACGACCATGAAGATGGATATGGCCTATGCGAGCGGGGTTTATGACAAGATCGATCAGAGATTTGCGGCGTGGGAGGCGAAGGACGGGCGCTCGTCTACTTTCCGCATGGAGATAAATGAGAACGGCAGGATGAGCCGCTCTCATCGCGGTCGGATTGATCTTGATGAAGACGGCTCAGGAGAAATTGAGATTGAATCGGACGGAATAACGAAATTTGAAGTGCCGCGGGGAACGGTCCTCTCTACCGTTCATCTTCTGTCGGTTTTAGAAAGCGCCAAGGCGGGGAAACAATTTTTGACGAAGCCGGTTATTGATGGCTCGTTTAACGATGGAGCTTATCAGGTTTCGGCCGTTATTGGTTCTTCGCGCTCGGAGCCATCCGAAGCATCAAAACATAACCTGCACGAAATTGGGCAAGGACCGCATTGGCCCGTGGGTATGGCTTATTTTCCATACGCATCGTCAGACGACTTGCCCGAATATGAGGTCTCGCTAGACCTCCTGCACGGAGGGGTCGTTCAGTCGATGGTGCAGGACTTTGGCGATTTTGCGTTGCGATTTGAACTGATCTATGTCGAGCCGTTAGACCTTTCAGTTTGTGGAGGGGAGCGGTGAATCATACGTCTTGGCCGGTTGCCATATCGGCGCTTGTTTTTGGCCTCATGCCCATTTCGTCAGAGGCCAAAGCGGCTGCTGAATTGCCGTCCTATGCAGCAACTTATGAAATTCGGCTGAAACAGGCCAGTGCAACGGAAGGCCCCCGCGCGGCTGTTGGAACATTGGACTCGGTCTTTCAAGAAACCTGTGATGGTTGGGAGACTAAGACGCGCACTGCGCTTGACCTCGCTTTCCGTGATAGCTCGAACTATACGAACGAACGCTACTTCGAATCCTGGGAATCTAAAACCGGCGCCGACTACACGTTTTCTGTTCGCATGTATAAAAACGGAGAAACTGTTGAGTCGTTTAAAGGGCGTGCGACTCTTAGGAATTCCGACAGTCGAGCCTATTACGAAGCCGTTGGCGAACGCGGTGAACGAATAGGCAAGGCCTTCGTTGTGCCGTTGCCTAAAGACACTATGTTGCCTGTTGAGCATTCCAAAGTGCTGCTAGCTCGCGCGGAAAGCGGCATGCCGCTGTTCCGCAGTGTTGTTCTGAATGGGGCATCAACGTCAGGACCGCGTATTTCCTCGATCGCCATAGGTGAGCGGGTGGGTGCTGAGGAACTGCCGGAAATCTTAGATGGCTCGCGCGCTGAAGATGTCGAACGTCTTCTCAAGACTCCCGCATGGCGGATGAGCTCTGCGCTGTACAATTTATACGCCGAACGCGAAACACCTGATACGGAACTATTTTTGCAAATTCACGAAGGCGGTATCACCGAATCTTTTGAACAAAAATTTGACGATTTCTTACTATCCGCAAAGATGGTCTATCTCCGATACCTTGATCCACCTAAGTGCGATTAAAATTTTGGTGTTGGACTAAGGCCAAAGCCATGCTGCACCTCGGACACCGCTGGCGGGCCCATGACGCGGCGGCGCCAACTTTGTCGCAACAGTGTCGGAGAAAACGTACTTCGGCCAAAATTTTGGGACTTCAGTGTAGAGGCGCTTTATTTGCGAGAGTCCCCCGCCTAGAACGATCACGCTCGGGTCTAGAATGTTGATGAGGCCTGCGCTGGCGCGCGCGAGACGTTCCACGTATTTGTTCATAGTGCGGGCGGCTTCTTCATCCCCCTCGTCGGCGCGGTTTGAGATTTCGCCGGCATCTAGTGTCTGGTTGGTGCGCTCTGCATGGTCTCGGCCAAGCGCTGGCCCCGACAAAAAAGTTTCGATACAGCCGCGTAAACCACAGTAACAGTTCGGACCTGGGGTTTCTCCGTGAGTGGGCGAAGGCCAGGGCAGGGGATTGTGTCCCCACTCGCCGGTAATGGCATTGGGACCGCGAACGACGGCTTTATTGACGACCAAACCGCCGCCGACACCGGTGCCTAGAATGATCCCAAAAACAATTGATGAGTCTGCGCCGGCTCCGTCAACTGCTTCGGAGAGCGCAAAGCAATCTGCATCGTTCGCCAGGCGAATTTTTCGCCCAGTGGCAATTTCAAGATCTCGGTCTAAAGGGCGGCCAATCAAACACGTGGAATTTGCGTTTTTAATGAGTCCTGTGGCGGGTGATATTGTACCCGGTATGCCTATGCCCAGCGGAGTGTCGCTACTATCGATCGATTTTATGAGCTCGGTGATGCTGCGGACGGTGGCGTCGTAGTTTCCGCTCGGCGTGGGAACGCGGCGGCGAGCGATCTCACCACCTGCGCGGTCAAGTACCACGGCTTCGATTTTGGTGCCGCCGAGATCTACGCCAATACGCACGTCAGACATTGCTTAGCCTTACCTTAGCCCATCTTTCGAACTTTATTGATCCATGGCACGGACATAGACGCCTGGACAAGATATCCGATCTATGACACCCAAAGTGCATGAATGAGCAGACGATGAAAGCCGCGCCCGGCCTTCGCTTTCCCTTTTCCAAGCCTCCAGCGCCTGGCACGCTGATCGAGGTGGCGCCCCGAGTGCAGTGGCTGCGCATGCCGCTGCCCTATGCGCTGGATCACATAAATTTGTGGGTACTCGACGAGGGGGATAGCTGGACCTTGGTGGATACTGGCCTCAGCACCGCCGAGACCCGGGATTTGTGGGAACAGGTGTTTGCAGGACCGCTCAAGGATAAGCCGGTTCAACGGGTCGTCTGCACTCATTTTCATCCCGATCATATCGGCCTTGCAGGGTGGCTGGTTGAAAAACACTACGTACCGCTTTGGGTGACAGAGAAAGAAATTAAAGCGGCCCGTAAGACTTTTGCCGAAGACGAGAAGGTAATGACTCCGCTCCTCATGGAGCATTATCGGCGGGCGGGGTTGGATGAGGCCGCAGCAGAGGCAGTGGCAACGCGCGGCAACGCATATACCCGTCGAGTTCATCAATTACCCGAAGCCGTGACGATCATCGATCCGTCCAAGCCGATTGAAGCGGCGGGTGTGCAGTGGCGTGTTGTTGTCGGTGAAGGGCATTCGCCCGAACTTGCCGCGCTTTACTCTGAAGACTTGAGCGTGCTGATCTCTGGCGATCAGGTACTTCCCGGCATCTCGCCTAACGTGAGCGTGCGCCCCGCAGAACCGGGGACCAATCCTCTCGCTAAATTTTTGGAAACGCTGCTGCGGTTTAGCGCGTTACCGGAGAATACTTTCGTTTTGCCATCGCACAAATTGCCATTTTATGGCCTGCGTGCGCGGGTCGACCAACTCATTGCGCATCATCATGAGCGGCTGGATGTTACGCGCGAGGCCTGCCGTCGCGATGCGAGCGTAGGCGAGGTTTTGAAAGCGATGTTCGAGCGCGATTTTGACGCTCATCAACTTCATTTTGCTTTGGGCGAGACGCTTGCGCATCTGAACTATTTGGTGGCGACCGGTGAGATTGAGCTGAATTCAGAGGGTGAGGTAAACCTTTACCGTACGCTTGCCCCGGCGGCTTAATTTTCTCATTCGCGCCTCACGTGCTTCTTACGAACCGGGCAGTCGTGCTATGACAGCACTGCGCAACACTGCTGTTTTGCATGGTTTCTATGGCGACACTGCTTCTTTCCCATGAGAGTTACCTCACGCACGATACGGGGTCACACCATCCCGAGTGTCCTGAGCGGCTGAACAGTGTTCTGAAGGGTTTGGATCAGTCTGTATTTGGTGGCCTTACGCGCGAAAGCGCGCCGTGCGCCTCACAGACCGATATCGGTCGGGCTCACCCGGGGGCGTATCTGAGCCGTATCCTGGCGGCGGTGCCAGCGGAAGGCTTGCGCCAACTCGATGGGGATACAGTGATTTCGCCCGGCTCCGGTGAGGCCATGTTGCGGGCGGCGGGCGCAGTTGTTCGTGCTGTCGATGCCGTCGCGGCAGGCGAAGCTGACAACGCATTTTGTGCGGTCCGGCCTCCCGGACATCACGCCGAATCGGATCAGGCGATGGGGTTTTGCCTGGCAAACAATATCGCTGTCGGCGCCTTTCACGCACGGGCCGTACACGGCTATCAGCGTGTCGCGGTCATCGATTTTGACGTGCACCACGGCAACGGCACTCAGGACATATTTTGGGACGATGCCGATGCTTTTTATGCGTCCACTCACCAATTTCCTTTCTATCCGGGTACGGGAGCACGAAGCGAGCGCGGTGCTCACAATAACATCGTCAATGTGCCTCTTGCGGCAGGGAGCCGGGGTGACGTATTTCGCGGGGCCATGACCGAGGAAATTCTTCCGGCGCTTGTTAAATTTAGGCCGGATTTTGTCTTCATTTCGGCCGGTTTCGATGCGCATAAAGATGACCCTTTGGGTGCTCTTGGCCTGACCGAGACGGACTTCGCTTGGGCCACGGCCAAGATTGTGGATATGGCGCGTGAGGCCTGCGCCGGAAGGGTGGTTTCCGCCCTTGAAGGAGGCTACAACTTGGGGGCTCTGGCCAACTGTGTCGTGGCCCACGTTGAAACGCTAAAGGATCACTAAATGGCTAAATCACCGGTCCCGCAGGATATCGCCGCGATGGGATTTGAAGAGGCGATGAAAGAATTAGAAGGTATTGTCCGTGATTTGGAAGGCGGGAACGTAAAGCTTGATGACGCGGTAAAATTCTATGAGCGCGGTGCGGCCCTGAAGCTTCACTGTGAAAGCAAGTTGGCTGATGCGCGCACCAAGGTCGAGAAAATCACCGGCGCCGGCAAATCTCTGGAGCCTATGGATCGTGAATAAGGTTACTTCGAATGCGGCGCCCGCCGAGATCTTAGCGGGCGACTTCAAGGCTGCGCTGAAATTGACGGCAGAGGCCGTAAACGCGGAGTTAGACCGCCTGCTTCCGTCGGTGTCGGAACCTGAAGGCTATGTAGTGGAGGCCATGCGCTACGCCGCGCTTGATGGCGGGAAACGGCTGCGCCCTTTTCTAGCGTGTGCCGCCGCAGATTTGTTCGACGTGCCGCGCACCCAATCTTTGCGAGTGGCAGCGGCTGTTGAGATGGTTCACTGCTACTCTTTGATTCATGACGACCTTCCTGCAATGGACGATGATGATTTGCGCCGGGGCCGCCCGACGGTGCACCGTCAATTTGACGAAGCGACGGCTATTCTCGCCGGCGATGCCCTTTTAACAGAGGCCTTCGGGGTTCTTGCCGACCCGGCTACCCATGCGGATGGAAATGTGCGCATTGCTCTTGTTCAGGAGCTTGCGCAGGCTTCCGGAGCTGCAGGCATGGTGGGAGGGCAAATGATCGATTTGCGCGCTGCCGACCTTGATTTGGACGATGCGGGTCTGCGTCGACTTCAGAACTTGAAAACGGGTTGCATTATCGCTTGCGCTTGCCGGTCCGGCGCTGTCGTAGGGCAGGCGTCATCGGAGCGTGTTGAGGCCCTGGGGGCCTACGGCATCGCCATGGGCCTTGCTTTCCAGATCGCCGACGATGTGCTGGATGTAGAGGGGTCCGCTGCAGAAACCGGCAAAGCAACGGGCAAGGATGAGGCCGCCGGAAAGGCTACTTTTGTTTCGCGGCTGGGCCTGGAAGGTGCTAAGAATTATGCACGCTCGTTGGCGGACGATGCGGTGGCCCATCTGGCGCCATTCGGTGCCAAGGCCTCGCTTCTCAAAGAAGCCGCGCTCTTTGCCGTGACGCGGCGCAACTGAGTCATAGTCAGGATTTAGGTGCAGCACGTGACCTCAAAAGAACCATCTTCTCCCGTTCATAGTACGCCGCTCCTAGATAGGATCTCGTCTCCGGCGGATTTGCGCAATCTAAGCATTGAACATCTCAAGACCCTTTCAGATGAATTGCGTGCAGAAACGATTCATAGTGTTTCCCGTACGGGGGGGCATTTGGGTGCGGGGCTCGGGGTCGTCGAATTAACAGTGGCCATACACCATGTCTTTGACACACCGGGAGACCGGTTGCTCTGGGATGTGGGGCACCAATGCTACCCGCATAAAATCCTCACCGGCCGCCGCGACCGTATGTCAACGATCCGACAAGAAAACGGATTGTCCGGTTTTACGCTGCGCACGGAAAGCGAATACGATCCTTTCGGTGCGGGCCATAGTTCGACAACAATATCGGCCGGCCTCGGCATGGCCGTGGCGCGAGATTTCGCGGGCAATGATAATCATGTGATTGCAGTTATTGGCGATGGTGCCATGAGTGCGGGCATGGCCTACGAAGCGATGAACAACGCGGGCAGTTTGAATAGCCGCCTGATTGTCATCCTCAATGACAACGATATGTCCATTGCTCCGCCGGTTGGCGCCATGAGCGCCTATTTGTCTAGATTGTTGTCATCAAAACCGTATTTGACGATCCGTCAGGCTTTGAAGCAAATTGCCTCGCATTTTCCAAAGCCGTTGGAACAGGCCGCGCGCCGCGCCGAGGAATACACACGCGGCATGGTAACCGGCGGGACTTTGTTCGAGGAACTCGGATTTTACTACGTTGGTCCCATTGATGGGCACCGCATAGAGCATCTCGTGCCTGTCCTGCGCAATGTTCGAGAGAGCCAAACAGCTGGCCCTGTACTGATCCACGTCGTTACGCAAAAAGGCCGTGGGTATCCTCCGGCGGAGGCCGCTGCCGACAAGTACCACGGCGTAACTAAATTCGACGTGGTTTCCGGCACTCAAGCGAAGGCGACGCCGAAAGCACCGTCTTATACTGGGGTTTTTGCGAAGGCGCTGATTGCCGAGGCAAAGGCCGACGACAAGGTGGTTGCCATAAACGCGGCGATGCCTAGTGGAACGGGCCTTGATAAATTCGGTAAGGCGTTTCCGGACCGGTGTTTCGATGTCGGTATTGCCGAGCAACATGCGGTGACGTTTGCCGCAGGTCTGGCAACTGAGGGGTACAAACCTTTCTGCGCCATATATTCCACATTCTTGCAGCGTGCCTATGATCAAGTTGTTCACGATGTCGCCGTGCAAAACTTGCCGGTGCGGTTTGCACTCGACCGGGCTGGATATGTTGGCGCCGATGGCGCCACGCATCAAGGTTCGTTCGATTTAGCATATCTTGGCTGTTTGCCGAACTTCGTCATTATGGCGGCGGCAGATGAGGTCGAACTCATGCATATGGTCGCGACCGCAGCAGCCCATGACACCGGGCCAATCGCCTTAAGATATCCTCGCGGCGAAGGGCTCGGCCTTGAAATGCCGGAGCGCGGTACACCCATTCCCATCGGCAAAGGTCGGATCGTGCGCGAAGGTACGAAGATAGCGTTGCTCAGTTTGGGTACGCGCCTTGCAGCCTGTTTACAGGCGGCCGATGAACTCGCCGCGCGGGGGCTATCAACTACAGTTGCCGATGCTCGGTTTGCAAAGCCTCTGGACGAAGCGTTGATTGATCAGCTCGCTGAAACTCACGACGTTCTGATTACTGTAGAAGAGGGGGCCGCCGGCGGTTTTGGAGCGCGGGTGTTAAGCCAGTTGGCCTGGAGTGGCCGTTTGGACAAGGGCCTCAAGGTTCGCACCATGACCATGCCCGACGTGTTTGTTGAACACGCCAAGCCCGAAGATCAGGTTGAGGCCGCGCATCTCACCGCACCGCATATTGTGAAGGTGGCATTAAATGCGTTGGGCCAGGAAAGTCTCGGTGCGACCAACGACGCACCCGTACGGGCGTGAC
>JAUIGX010000163.1 GCA_030432435.1 Alphaproteobacteria bacterium | reverse complement strand
CCTGAGACAATGCTGGGCGATACTGGCGTTGCCGTTCATCCAGACGACGAGCGCTACAAGGCCCTGGTTGGCAAGAACTGCATAGTTCCTTTTGTCGACCGCGCGATTCCCATTGTGGCCGACGAACACGCGGATCCCGAGAAGGGCTCCGGGGCGGTGAAGGTTACGCCGGCCCATGACTTCAACGACTTTGCCGTCGGCAAGCGCAATAACCTTGAGATGATCAACATCCTCGATCGGGATGCGCGCCTCAACGAGAACGCGCCGGAAAAATACCGGGGCCTTGATCGCTTCAAAGTGCGCGACATGATCGTCGCAGACATGGAAGAGGCGGGCTTGCTTGAGAAGGTCGAGAAAAACGCCATGACGGTGCCGTACGGTGACCGCTCCGGCGTAGTTATAGAACCGTGGCTAACCGATCAGTGGTACTGCGATGCGAAGACTCTGGCCGAGCCTTGTATCAAGGCGGTCGAGGACGGACGTACGCGGTTTGTGCCGAAGACTTGGGAGAACACCTACTTCGAATGGATGCGCAATATCCAGCCATGGTGTATTTCGCGGCAACTATGGTGGGGTCACCGCATTCCCGCGTGGTTCGGGCCGGACGGCGAGCCGTTCGTCGGCCACGACGAAGCCGAAGCGCAGAGCCTTGCCGATAAGCACTACGGCAAGTCTGTCGAGCTTTCCCGCGATGAAGATGTGCTCGACACCTGGTTCTCCTCGGCCCTGTGGCCGTTTTCGACCCTGGGGTGGCCGGACCAAACACCGGAACTCGCGCGCTATTACCCCGGCGATGTTTTGGTTACGGGCTTTGATATTATTTTCTTCTGGGTCGCCCGCATGATGATGATGGGCATGCACTTCATGGGCGATGTGCCGTTCAAGGATGTTTACATTCACGCCCTGGTCCGCGACGAGAAGGGCCAGAAGATGTCCAAGTCCAAGGGCAACGTCATGGACCCGCTGGACCTGTGCAACAAATACGGCACCGACGCCGTGCGTTTCACCTTGGCAGCAATGGCCGCGCAGGGCCGCGACGTGAAGTTGTCGGAAACGCGCATTGCCGGATACCGCAACTTCATCACTAAAATTTGGAACGCGGCGCGCTTCTGCCAGATGAACGAATGCGTGCTGGTCGAGGACTTTGATCCCAAGAGTGTGCGTTCTACCCTCAATAAATGGATCGTGGCCAAAACCGCCGACGGGGCGAAAACGGTCGCAAAAGCCATAGAAGCTTATCGGTTCAACGATGCGGCCAATGGGCTTTATCAATTCACATGGGGTACGTTCTGCGATTGGTACCTTGAATTCGCGAAACCGGTTTTCCAAGGCAGCGACGAAGTCGCCAAAGCGGAAACACGCGCCACGGCGGCTTGGGTTCTCGATCAAATTCTAGTTATCGGCCACCCGTTGATTCCGTTCGTCACCGAAACCCTATGGACCAAGCTGGCGGAAGCCGCGAACATCACGCGCCCCTCCGTTCTTATGCGCGCGCAATGGCCCAGCTACGAGGGACTGGCCGCACCCGAGGCCGCTGCGGAAATGGACTGGGTGGTCGACATGGTCACCTCCATTCGCTCGGTGCGCGCGGAAATGAGTGTGCCCGCCGGCGCGCAGCTTCCCGCGACCATCAAAGGCGCGGATAACACGACGAAGGGCCGCGTTGAAACCCACGGTGCGCTGATTTGTGCCAACGCGCGCTTGTCGTCCATTGCGCTGTCTGAAGACGTTGCTCCGGGGTCGGCCCAGGTGATCGTCGGTAAATCCACAGTATCGCTGCCGCTGGAAGGCGTGGTCGATCTGTCCAAGGAGCGCGAGCGCCTCACCAAAGAAATCGCTAAGCTGGACGCTGAGATCGCGGGTATTATCAAGAAACTGTCCAACGAGAGCTTCGTGTCCAAGGCTCCGATTGAGGTGGTCGATGAAAACCGCGAACGGCAGGCGGCCAAGGAATCGGAGCGCACCAAACTCAGCGAAGCGCTGTCACGAATCAGCGCAGGGTAAAATAAGTTCGTATCATAGAGGGGGAGATATCTATGCCTGACGACGGAACCAAACCGCAGCGCTTCGACAAATCAAAACTCCCCAGCCGACATACCACTGAAGGGGCCGACCGTGCCCCGCACCGGGCGATGTACTACGCCATGGGTGTGACGGAAGAAGAAATGCACGCGCCCATCGTCGGCGTTGCGACGTGCTGGAACGAAGCCGCACCCTGTAACATTGATCTCACCCGTCAGGCTCAGTTTGTGAAAGACGGTGTAAAGGGCGGGGGCGGTACGCCGCGCGAGTTCACTACCATCACCGTCACCGACGGCATCGCCATGGGCCATCCGGGCATGAAGTGTTCGCTCGTCTCGCGAGATTGGATTGCCGATACGGTCGAACTGACAATGCGCGGTCACTGTTACGACGCACTCGTGGCGCTTGCGGGCTGCGACAAAAGCCTTCCGGGGATGATGATGGCCATGCTGCGCCTCAACGTGCCCTCGGTGTTTCTGTATGGCGGCGCCATCATGCCGGGCAAGTTTCACGGCAAGGACGTAACCATCGTCGATGTATTCGAAGGCGTCGGCCAGCACTCTGCGGGCAATATCACCGAAGAAGAATTAAAAGCACTTGAGTGCGTCGCGTGCCCTGCGGCCGGCGCTTGCGGCGGGCAGTTCACCGCCAACACCATGGCGACCGTCAGCGAGGCCATGGGGCTTGCGGTGCCGCTATCGGCCAGTATTCCGACTTCGTTCAAGGAAGCGCGTGATCAGTATGCGACCCTGGCAGGTAAAACTGTCATGGATCTGATAGCGAATAATCTGCGCCCACGCGATATAGCTACGCGCAAGGCGTTCGAGAACGCCGCTGTGGTAGTGGCGGCATCCGGCGGGTCCACCAATGCCGGTCTGCATCTGCCTGCCATGGCCAGCGAGGCCGGGGTGAAGTTTGATCTTGATGATATGTGCAAGATTTTCGACAAGACGCCCTACATCGCCGACCTCAAACCGGCGGGTAAATACGTTGCGGCGGATTTATACGCAGTCGGCGGCATTCCCATCTTGATGAAGGCGTTGCTCGACGGCGGCTATCTGCACGGCGATTGCATCACCGTTACCGGCAAGACCATTGCCGAGAACTTGGCCGATGTTGTCTTCCCAACCGATCAAGATGTGATTTACCCGACGTCCAACCCGCTTTCGCCGACCGGCGGCGTGACCGGCCTGAAGGGCTCGCTCGCCCCGCAAGGTTCCATCGTTAAGGTCGCCGGTATGAAGAACAAGAAATTTCGCGGCCCAGCGCGGTGTTTTGACAACGAAGGAGAAGCCTTCACCGCCATTCAAGCCCGAAAATATAAAGAAGGCGATGTTATTGTCATTCGTTATGAAGGCCCGCGCGGCGGTCCTGGTATGCGCGAGACTCTCACGGCTACAGCCGCGCTCTCCGGGCAAGGCATGGGCGAGAAGGTTGCGTTGGTCACCGACGGGCGGTTCTCCGGCGGCACGCGCGGCTTATGCGTTGGGCACATCGGTCCCGAAGCCGCCGTCGGCGGTCCCATCGCCTTGGTGAAGGATGGCGACATGATCGCCCTAGACGGTGACAACGGCACCATCGAGCTTGAAGTCTCGGCAGCCGAGCTGGAAGCGCGGCGCAAGGAGTGGAAACCGCGTAAAACAGATCACCAATCGGGAGTGCTCTGGAAATATGCTCAGATTGTGGGCGACGCCTGCGACGGCGCGATCACCCACCCGGGTGCCAAGGCGGAAACCCACGTGTACGCGGATATATAATACGCTCTGTTGCGCTTGGCCCGTTGGCGCCGAGTATTGAAGCATACCGCCGCATGGCCGGGTGCATCGTTTATTGCCGGATGGGTAGGGCTCACACTGTCCAATAAGCCCTGGGGAAGTTCGTTGCTCATGGATGCAGAGCAACTACCGAAGCGGCGTTAGATTAATCGAGTTCCAACTCACACCACACCGGGGTGTGGTCGGAGGCCTTTTCCTTTCCGCGCGGGCCTTTGTCGATTCCGGCCGACCGCAATCTGTCGGCGGTGTGCGGCGACAGCAGGAGGAAGTCGATTAACAGCCCATTGTCTTTTGACCACGCGCCGCCCTGATAGTCCCAGTACGAGTACTGGTGAGGCAGTGTGTTGAACGCGCGGAAGGCATCGGTCAGCCCCAGGTGCTGCATGGCACGAAACCGTGCGCGGCTTTCCGGCTGGGTCAGGGCGTCATCGGCGAAAGCCGCGGGATTATAAACATCGCCGTCTGTTGGAATCACGTTGTAGTCGCCGCCCCACAGGCGCATCTCGTCGTCGGTCAGGCTGCGCTCCATATGGGCTTTCAGCCGATCCATCCATCGTAGCTTGTATTTAAACTTATCGGTGGAGATGGGGTTGCCGTTGGGCAGGTATAACGCCGCTACGCGCAGCTTGCCGAAGACCGTGCCTTCCATATAGCGTGCTTGCTCGTCGGTTTCGTCGCCGGGCAAGCCGCGCTCGACGTCCTCGATAGGCGATTTCGAGAGGATGGCGACACCGTTGTAGGTCTTCTGGCCGTGGGTCTCGACGTTGTAGCCGGCGTCTTCGATTTCCATACGCGGGAAGTTTTCGTCGATACATTTTAACTCTTGCAGCAGCACGACGTCCGGAGCTGCTTCTTTTAGCCAGGCCAGCGCATTGGGTAGGCGCGCCTTGATCGAGTTGACGTTCCACGTCGCAATTTTGATGGATTTGGGCACGGGTAAAATCGGTCTTCTGGAGGGGACGAGCGCCTATGCTGACATTCTCGGTCAGTAAGGGCAAGATACACGTCTGCCCTATAGGCATGCTACACTCTGTCCTCATGCGGATGAAAACACTGACCCTGGCCACGCCTCTGGCCGCCCCTCTGGTCGTCCTAGTGGCGGCTTTGTTTTTGTGTATAGCGTTCACGCGCGTCCATGTCGCGCTTGCCGCCGAGCAAGCGTGCGCGCCCTATAACCGCGCGATCACCGTCAGATTCAATATGCTGACGCCGGAGCCGGTCTACAATCATCGCCTCAATGTCGCCGGTATTCGCAATCTCTTTCGCACCCGTGGTCAGTCGGTCGGCGGCGCACATGAGCGGGCGCTGGGTGTGACGTATTCCGAGATCGCGTTTTATCTTGAGGGCAACACCACCATCGTGCCGCAGGGGGGCGGTTATTGTGTGTATCTAAAAGCCGTGACTGCCGAATTTGGCTGGAAGCGTATGGAGGTACATATCGCACGCGAGTATGCGCGCGGCACCTGCGAGTACAATGCGGTGCTCGACCACGAAAACCAGCATGTTTCTATCATCAAGACCGCATTAGCGGATTACGCGCCTAAGCTGCGCGCCGAATTAGAGCAAGAACTTCGCCGCCAACAACCGATCTTCACGCGCAACGCAAGGTCGGCGGCGGATCAGGCCGTGGAGGCGCTTTACGGACGTATGCAGGGCGTGGTTGAGAGGTTCCAGCAGACCCAGGCCGCGCGCCATAGGGCCATCGACTCAAGCAGCAACTACGGCGCCATCGCCGACCTTTGCCCCAACTGGGACAAAAAGCTCCCGGAATCTAGATAGCGAACTTTGCCAGTTTGAGAGTTTAGATAGAGAAAGAGGTTCCGCAGCCGCAGGTGGACACGGCCTTGGGGTTGTTGACCCGAAACGATGACGCTTGCAGATCTTCGACGAAATCGACTTCAGACCCGCTCAGAACTTCAAGCGAGACCTTATCGACCAGCAACACGGCCCCTCGGTATTCAAACGCGACATCGTCGGGCTGTACATCGTTTTCCATGCTGAACTGGTAGGAAAACCCAGAGCATCCGCCTCCATCGACCGCAATACGCAGCATGAGGCTCTTGGTGTCGTCCTCGGCCTCGGACAATTCACGGATGCGTTTCGCCGCAGCTTTCGTCAATCTGACGGTCTGAAACTCGTCCTGGGTGACGGGAACTTCGGCGCTTTCTGGCTGTGCAATAATTTCGTTCATGTCGCGAACCTAGTGTTGGTTGCGCGACTAATCAAGCGGTAGCGCAATTTGGTGGGCCGTCTGGGAGCGGCGAGCGTCCCCCGGTCCAATAGCTATTCATTTTCTTAAGATCGTATATTCCGCGATGTGGTGGTGAATAATCTCAAATATTCGGCACTTTGCTCCAGGGGCGAGGGAGTATCGTAAATAATATACATAATTATCAAAGCCTTACGTGACTGCCCGCTCTGGCACGGCTCTTGCGAAGGGAAGAGGGCGCCCGATACGCAAAACGAGCGGGCCTTTGCTACCGCATCGTGGGTCGCACAGGGGATCAGAGCCGATGTATAAGATATTGAGGGTCCATCAAGCCAATGGCCAGGGAGTTTGCCGGTCTTTGGGCTTTTTTGGCCGAAGGGGGAGCATGAGCGCTATGCGGGAATGTGTGGAGAGCGGACCCAGAAGAACCCGTGTTGGCCTGAGTGGCCTCGCGCTGCTGATTGCTCTTGCGGGCTGCGACGGCTCGGCTACCGTCTCCGAGCCTGAAGGGGTAACTCCGGCACTCACTGTCACCACAATTCCGGTGGGCCAGCGCGAAATTCACCACAACGTGATTGCTTCGGGCACGGTCGTACCCTGGCAGGATTTGTCCATCGGCACTGAAATCAGCGGCCTTAAAGTTGTCGATGTCCCGGTTGACGAGGGCGATGAGGTCAAAGCCGGGCAGGTGCTCGCGCAGATAGATCAAACTGTTGTGGCCGCGCAGTTGCGTCATGCCGAGGCCGTTGTCAAAGAGGCTGAGGCCAACCTTAAATTTGCCCAAACCGATAGTGCGCGCGCGCAGGAACTTGTGGCCAAAGGCAACATCAGTTCCCAGACAGCGGACGACCGTGAAACCAAAGCCTTTGCCGCCGAGGCGCGCCTTGCTATGGCCAAGGCCGAGCGGGATCAGATGAAGGCTCGGGTGGTGGCCTCCAGTGTGGTCGCGCCCGATGACGGCTATATCTCGAAACGTTCGGTGCTGATCGGCGATGTGGTAGCGGCAGGACGCGAGCTGTTTCGAATGGTGCGCAATGGCCGTCTGGAGTTAAACGCGCAAGTTCCTGAAACCGACATCGGTTTAATCGAGGAAGGTCAACAGGTCCGCGTTCTGCGTGATCATCTCGGTCCCATCACCGGCACTGTTCGGCTGGTTGGTCCCACGGTTGACCCTACAACGCGCCTGGGTATCGTCCATGTGGCTTTGCCGCCGGACTCGGGCCTTAAGCCCGGCATGTTTGCCCGTGCTGAAATTTTGACCGCGCGCGCTGTTTCTGTGGCTGTTCCGGAATCGGCATTGGTCTTCCGCAACAACAACGCCGGCGTTTTCGTGGTGACCAGGAAAGACTATGTGGAACTCCGCGAGATCATGACCGGCGGTCGGCAAGACGGCTGGGTAGAAGTCGTCAGCGGTCTTGGCCAGGGGGACATCATAGTCAACACCGGCGCAGGATTTCTGCATGATGGTGACCGGGTCCTGATTGCCGCTGCGGACTCCGCCGCTGAAAACTCCTCCATCAGAAGGGAGTAGGCCATGGGCTCGCAGCTCTCCGCGTGGGCGATTAAAAATCCGGTCCCTACCATCATTCTATTTCTGGTCACGACCCTAGCGGGCCTGTGGGGGTTCAGTAACCTGCGCATCAACCACGAGCCGGATCTGGAATTTCCGACCGTCATTGTCAATATTGGCCAGCCCGGTGCGGCTCCGTCCGAACTCGAGACGCAAATCGCGCGCAAGGTCGAGGACGCCGTCATTAGCCTGGGCGATGTTCGTCATGTGCGCTCGAGCCTCAATGAAGGCTTTCTCAGTACCGTTGTCGAATTCGAAATGGGCAAGGATGTGGACCGCGCCGTCAACGACGTGCGCGATGCGGTAACCACCATCCGCTCCGAGATGCCCGCCGGTATTACCGAACCCGTCATCTCTCGTGCAGAGAATACCGGCGGTCGGATGCTGATCTACACCGTGCTTGCGGATAACATGAGCGAGCGGGATGTCAGCTGGCTTATCGACAACGACATTTCTCGGGCCATGCTCGAAGTGCCCGGTGTTGCGGTGGCCAGTCGTATAGGCGGAA
>JAUIGX010000162.1 GCA_030432435.1 Alphaproteobacteria bacterium | reverse complement strand
GGTGATGTCCGCCGTGCCTACCGAAATGGTTCCACCCACCGCGTCACGAAGAGCAACAGAAAATGTCTCCGCGTCTTCAACAACAGCATCGGCGACGATAGGAATGGTGATCGTTTTAGAAGTCTCACCTTTCGCAAAAACCAGAGTGCTAGACACACCTTGAAAATCGGTTGGCGCCGTGGCCGTTCCCGTAAGGGTCGCAACATCCACCGACACCTGGCCGGTCAAGTCGCCGCCGCGCTGGACGGTGATGATCAGTTGATCACCTTCTGTGACTACGGCACTGTTTGCACTAATAGCGAACGTTGCCAAACCTACCAGCGGGTCGGCGGAAATCGTTACCGTGCCAATGCCCTGGTCGATTGTGGCATCGGTAGGGTTTAAAAGTTCCACCGTGAAGGTTTCATCTCCTTCGCGATTGGCTAACGTCAGCGGCGTCGTATTTGCGAGAATCGATACGGAAATGCTGGCCGTGCTTTGGCCAGCCGCAAAAGTGATTGATCCAGAGGTATCAGTAAAATCTTCCTCGCCAACGGCCGTATCACCCAAAGTCCGGAAGTCGACAGAGGACGTGGTAGATAGATCGCCCGTGCGAGTGACGGTGAGCACAGCTGTGCCGGGTTCAGCGTCTGACACAGTGACGCTGTCTATGGACAATGTCGGCAGCGGCGGGTCAGCGGCTATAGTGGCCACGCCGGTGCCGTCCGAAATCGTTACTTGCGCGCCGCCGGTGGCAGTTGCACTTGTAATTGAGACACTGAATGTCTCCGCCGGTTCGTCGCGGGCGTTGGCAAAAATCGGGATATTGATCGTCTGCGAAGTTTGACCGCTCGCAAACGTCACGGACCCTCCGATCCCGCCAAAATCCTCGCCGCCGACGGCCGTGCCGCTAGAAACGGTGAAGATGACCGAAACTGACACCAACTGATTGCCAGTGCGGGTAAGTGTGAACGTAGCGGTTCCGTCCGCCGCATCACTGACCGAAACGTCACTTATGCTAAGTTGTACCGGCTGAATCACCGGCGGCGTGTTTGAAGTACCACCTATGGTCTGTCCGCCCTGATTCTGACCGCCCTGGTTCTGACCGCCCTGGTTCTGACCGCCCTGGTTCTGACCGCCCTGGTTCTGACCGCCTGTGTTCTGGCCGCCTGTGTTCTGGCCGCCTGTGGTCTGTCCACCCTGGTTCTGACCGCCTGTGGTCTGGCCGCCCTGGTTCTGGTCACCCTGGTTCTGATCACCCTGGTTCTGGCCGCCCTGGTTTTGGCCACCCTGGTTCTGGCCACCCTGGTTTTGGTCACCTTGGTTTTGGCCACCCTGGTTTTGGTCGCCTTGGTTTTGGTCACCTTGGTTCTGCTGCTGATTATTTTGCGGCGGGTCGGGTTCTACGGGTGCAATCGGATTAACGATGGCTTCCACCGTGTTAACGATGGCCAATACCTGAGCTTCGGTAAGTTGGATGGGCTGCGGAAATGGCGTAGTCGCCGGATTGAACTGATAGCCCGTATTGGCCACACCGATGGTACCAACCACCGTGCCGTTCGGCATGATGAGTGCGATCTCACCGACGACCTGTTGGCCACCCGCCGTCGTTTCAGCCCGGTTGAGAACTGTGATCTGACCGGTGTTCGGATCAAAGGACACAAAGAACTTAGTGCCGCGAATGCCGATCGTGGCCACAGGCGTGTCCACCTTAATATTATCGTCGCCGCCCTTCGCAATCTGGCCGCTTACAAAAGACAAAGCTCCCTGGACCAGAGAAACGCTAGCATTCGAGTCTGTTAGATTAGCAGCGTCGTAAACATATTCGTCTAAAATCAGTTCGCCGTTTTCACCCAATGCAATAGTGGTCTCATCCAGAAACTGGATACCAACGGAACCGCCGGCGCCAGTTTCGATAATATCATCGAGGAATACAGGCGAGCCTTGGGTGAGAGTAACTTCCGTTCCGTCGGCACGGATCGCGATCACCTCACCAGTAATAGCCCTAACTTCACCTATCGGAGAGCCGCCAACCGCAGCACCGTCCTGTGCGACCTGGCCGGGGGCAAGAGGACCCGCCAAACGGGCAACGAGATTGCCTTTAAATAAAATGGCGTCACCGCTAACCACGTCCGGCGCAACGTCTTCGCTGAAATAGTCTCTAACGAAATATCGCGAGCCGTCAGGCCCGGTGATAATCAGGTCATGGATCGATCGCGAAAAATCGGCGTGCAAAAGAAATTGGGCGTCGGGCACAGCCACGACCCCATCGTTGATTTCGAGGATTCGAACTCCGGATCCGACGAATTGACCGTCCGATACCTCGCCGAACCCCTTTCCTGCATATCTCCAAGCCACAAACTATACTAATACGTGTATCGCCCAACGACTACCGGATTTGTACGAAAATTCGGGCAGGAACCACAAAAGTGCCAGCCCCCTCATAGTTCCAGTCGGCAGTCTTCTGTATCGGGCCTGGAGGGGAGTTCGTAAGCCTTGCTGAGTCCTGTACTGGGGGGCAAAAAACCTGCTCTACCGCAAAGACATCGGCTAAGCTTTCATGACCTTTATTGAGTATGTGTCAATTATACAGCAGTGATGTGGTCTCGGAGAGGGAATCAATAAATATGTTCGAAATACCGCAGGATAATTTTCGGCGCCGGTTGCTAGTAGCCGAGGAAGTTGTGTTTCTCGAAAACCAGGAGGCCGACATATCCTACGTGATCCTTCAAGGTCATGTAGATATCGTTATTCGTGATCCGTCCGGCGCCGATATATCAGTTGATCGATTAGGTCCCGGAGAGTTGTTTGGTGAGATCGCGTTATTGCATGAAAGCCATAAGCGCACCGCGACCGTCATTGCCGCAGACAATTGCGAACTCCTGGAGATTGACCAGAATATCTTTGAATCCCGCCTCAAAAAGGCGGACCCTTTGGTGCGCTTTGTGCTGGATCATCTAACCCGTCGGTTGATGAACACCACGCAAAGGTACATCACTGAGCGCGCCGCTAGGTGAGCCTTTCTGGCTCAATCTAAACGCACGCGGGTTCGCCAGGTAGATTTACCGGGGCGCCTCGTGGCTACCTCTCTGGCAAATCGATCTTTCCACCGGGAAGTGCTGGGGCATTCACAGGGCGCCGCAAAGCATGCGTTATTTGCTCGAAGCTATACCCTAGTGCGAGCAGTTTGGGTTCGCTAAACGCGGTGCCGAAAAACGAAATTGTTACCGGCAAATCGTCGGTAGTAAATCCGGCAGGTACGACTAAATCGGGAAAGCCCGTAAGATTTGCAATACCGGTGGGTGAGGTTGCCGTAGGAATTGCCACTCCCGGCGGAGACGCAATTAAATCCGGGCGCTGCATATTGGTCGGATAGACGATCGCGTCCAATTTGTCCTTAGCAAACATCCCCTCCACCATGGCCGTCGTCATAGGCATGTAGTAATCGCGCAACGCGAGATACCCTGGGTCAGTCATCGTGCCATGCGCGATGTCGCGTTCTTCAAAAAACGCCCACCTGTAAGGATTGGGACCGGCACCGTCCTTACCCATACTTGTGTACTCATAAGAACGTTCGATCAGGTCCTCAATACTCTTTGGATATTGAGGGGCTGTGGTTTGGAGATAGTCGCCAATCTGCGCTCTGAACTCCGGCGGAAAAAGCGTGTAGACTGCCCGCCGGCTGGAATCGAGGAACCACTTCGGATATCGCACTTCGACGAGTGTCGCGCCTGCTTTTTCCATGGCTTTGAGGGCGGCTTCAAAAACCCAATCCACATCCGGGTCAGCACCCGTGAAATCGCGCGCCACGCCGATACGCGCGCCCTTCAGAGCGCCTGTCTTCAAGAATTGCGTATAGTCTTTATGGAACTTCCCTTCACTCTTTTTTGTGGCAGGGTCTGCCCGGTCGACACCTGCCATCACCCCGAGAGAAACAGCCACATCGTAGACGCTCCGCGCCATTGGGCCGCCGGTATCTAGGCTAAGGGCTAGCGGAATGATTCCATCACGGCTTATCAAGCCATGCGTCGGTTTTAGTCCCACAATTCCGTTTACGCTTGATGGGCCGCGTACAGAGCCGCCAGTATCTGTGCCCAACCCCAATGGCGCGTATCCGGCTGCAATCCCCACACCTGTTCCACCCGAGGACCCCGCTGGTGTGCGCGCAAGATCATGAGGATTCAGTGACTGCCCCCCCATAGAGCTTTGCGAACCGTTGGCAAATTCGCCCAAGTTCACTTTGGCTAGAATGATTGCACCGCCATCGCGGAGTTTCTTAACCAAGAATGCGTCATCAGGTGCCATAGACCCTTCCAAGAGGACGGAGCCACCCGTGGTCGGCATATCAACAGTGTCGATGTTATCCTTAAAAATCACCGGAATACCGTGCAGCGGAGACCGCGGGCCTTTGGTCTTGCGCTCCGCATCCAGCGCACGGGCAATCTCCAACGCATTTGGATTTAACGAAATAATAGCGTGGAGTTTAGGTCCATCACGGTCGAAGGCCTTGATACGCTCAAGGCACATTTCCACCAACTTTTCAGCCGTAAGGGTTCCGGCATCGAACGCCGCATTGAGTTGCGCAATCGTGGCCTTATCGAAATCGATCTGCTCGGCCTTAGCCGGCGCTGCCGAACCAACAACGCCGAGAACAAAGGCGACAACGATTGCGATTCTAGCTGGAACCCATCTGGTCATTACACATTTCCCATTCAAAACGGATGTGGATCTATTGCGAACACTACGCACTCACTCTCACAAGCGTTCGAGGGGGTTATTCCCCTCGAACGTACAGTATTTAGTTCTCAGGCACTTCAATCATCTCGCCCGGCAGTGGCGGCGTGTGGACAGGCCGACGTATGGCTTTAGTTGCCTGTTCAAAGCTGAAGCCAAGCGCCAAAATCTTTGGCTCACTAAAGGCTTGGCCAAGAAATGACACCGTTACCGGAAGATCGTCGGTGGTAAAGCCGGCCGGAACGATGAGAGACGGGAACCCGGTGAGGTTGCCCACGACAGTAGTTGAGACGCCTCCGCCGCCTGACGTCAAATTTGAGGCGGCTATCTGTGCTGGCCGACGCAAAGCTGTCGGGTAAACGAGAGCGTCAAGATTGTCCTTGGCGAAAAAGCCATTTATCAGAGCCTCGCTCATCGGCATGCCGTAGTCGTGGGCCGCGATATAACCGGGATCCGTAAGTTTACCGCTCTCATTTTCGATTTGGAAAAAGTTCCAGCGGTAGGGATTTGTCCCGGCCCCATCTTCACCCAAGCTAGTGTATTCATACGACCGCTCGATCATCTCTTCGAGAGTCTTCGGGTATTCCGGTCCGGTCGTTTTTAGGTAGTCTGCGATCTGTACTTTAAACTCCGGCGGATAAATCGACCACAACATGTCCGACGCTGAGTGAAGAAACCACTGCGGATAACGCACATCAACCAGCGTCGCACCTGCTTTCTCCATTGCTTTGAGGGCGGCATCGAATACCCAATCCACGTCAGGATCAAACCCTGCGAAATCCCTTACAACACCAATGCGAGCACCCTTCAAAGCGTTGGCGTCCAGAAACTGTGTGTAATCTGTATGAAATTTACCTTCACTCTTCTTCGTGTAGGGATCAGCCGGGTCAATGCCGGTCATGATACCGAGCGCCACCGCCGTGTCATAAACGCTGCGGGTCATTGGCCCCCCCATATCAAGACTCAGCGCCAGCGGAATAATTCCGTCGTGGCTAAGTAAGCCATGGGTTGGCTTCAGGCCGACAATGCCGTTAATGGTTGACGGTCCGCGAATAGATCCTCCGGTATCGGTCCCCAGACCAATTGGTGCATACCCCGCCGCGATACCAACGCCGGTGCCGCCCGAAGATCCACCTGGCGTGCGTGTCAAATCATGCGGATTCAGAGACTGACCGCCAAGTGAGCTTTGAAAGCCGTTAGCGAATTCACCGAGATTGACCTTCGCTAGAATAATGGCGCCGCCATCCCGAAGTTTTTTGATCATGAACGCATCGTCGGGAGCCATGTTTCCTTCCAGAAGCACAGAGCCGCCGGTCGTCGGCATGTCGACCGTATCGAAATTGTCTTTCATGATGACAGGGATGCCATGAACGGGCGAGCGAGGCCCTTTTTCTTTTCTCTCCACATCCAACGCCCGGGCAATCTCCAAAGCATTTGGATTCAGTGAAATAACGGCATGAAGATTAGGGCCAGCGCGATCAAAAGCTTTAATACGATCAAGGCACAACTGCACCAATTTTTCGGCCGTTAATGTACCAGCTTCAAACGCTGCGTTAAGTTCAGCAATCGTCGCTTCATCGAAATTAATCTGCTTGGCGAATGCGCCCGGCGCACCCATCAGCAAGCTGCCCGCAAGGGCGCAGACCAGCGCCGCCTTAGTTGCCACAAATTTCAACATACCGATTCCCCTCAATGTGATTATTCAGTCGCTTAATTAGTGTTCGATGGCTTGGCCCGCTCTACTCCGGCACTTCGATCATTCCGCCGGGTAGGGCCGGCGTCGTTACCGGGCGACGTATCGCCTGAGTGGCTTGTTCAAAACTGTATCCAAGCGCCAACAACTTTGGCTCGCTGAACGCAGTCCCAAAAAATGAAATCGTCACCGGCAGATCATCGGTCGTAAAACCCGCAGGTACGATAAGGTCGGGAAATCCTGAGAGGTTAGCGATTCCGGTCGGAGACGGTATTGACGGCCCTTCGCCCGGAACCAACCGAGCGGCCGGAGCCGCTATCTGCGCTGGCCGACGCGTACCGGTGGGATAGACGATCGCATCCAGTTTGTTCTTGGTGATAATCCCGTCTATCAGTGCGCTAGTCATTGGCATGTAGTAGTCACGCAACGCTAGATAACTTGGATCAGTGAGATCGCCGCTTGGCTGCTCGGTATTCACAAAATACGCCCAGCGATAGGGGTTAGGGCCCGCGCCATCCTCTCCCAGGCTCGTATACTCATACGCCCGGTCAATCAGCTCCTCCAAAGTCTTCGGATACTTAGGAGCAGTCGTTTTCAAATAGTCGGCGATCTGAACCTTGAATTCCATTGGGTACAGCGTGAAGACAGCCGAAAAGGTGGAATCGAGGAACCATTTCGGATAGCGCACATCGACGAGGGTCGCGCCCGCCTTCTCCATCGCTTTAAGAGACGCTTCAAATATCCAATCCACATCCGGGTCGGCGCCGGTAAAATCTCTCGCCACACCGATGCGCGCACCTTTAAGAGCATCAGCTTTCAAAAACTGAGTGTAGTCGGTGTGGAATTTACCCTTACTCTTGCTCGTCGCCGGATCAGCCGGATCAACACCCGTCATCACACCCAACGCCACAGCTACATCGTAGACGCTGCGGGCCATCGGTCCGCCCGTATCGAGGCTAAGTGCGAGAGGAATAATTCCATCGCGGCTGACTAAGCCGTGAGTTGGCTTGAGCCCGACAATACCATTGACGTTGGAAGGTCCGCGAACCGAGCCGCCGGTATCGGTACCAAGACCCATCGGCGCGTAACCAGCGGCTATACCAACCCCAGTCCCGCCCGAAGATCCTGCCGGTGTACGCGTTAGATCGTGTGGATTGAGCGACTGACCACCTAGAGAGCTCTGAGATCCGTTTGCGAACTCTCCTAAATTCAGTTTCGCAAGAATGATCGCACCGCCATCCCTAAGCTTTTTCACCATAAAAGCGTCGTCCGGTGCCATGGAGCCTTCCAATAGAACGGACCCTCCAGTCGTCGGCATATCGACCGTGTCAAAGTTGTCTTTCATGATGACGGGGATGCCATGCATGGGTGATCGAGGCCCTTTGGCCTTTCGCTCGGCATCGAGTGCGCGCGCGATCTCCAATGCATCTGGATTTAAGGTGATGACTGCGTGGAGTTTGGGCCCCTCGCGATCGAACGCTTTAATACGCTCCAGACACATCTCGACCAATTTTTCGGCGGTGAGCGTCCCCGCATCAAACGCTGCATTGAGTTCCGCTATTGTCGCCTGGTCAAAGTTGATTTCCTTAGCCGAGGCCGGAGGCGTGGCTGCTAGAAAGGCGGCAAAAACAAAGGTTGATATAACTCTACTCGCAGCGCATTTAACCATGACGCAGTCCTCGCTAAAAAATACAAAA
>JAUIGX010000161.1 GCA_030432435.1 Alphaproteobacteria bacterium | reverse complement strand
AGCTTGAGCAGGCGACGGATCTGCCGGTAGACAGTGAAGCGGCTATTGTTGCCTCCGCCCAGGCCTTGCGCGCCGACACCGGCGCGGGCGCGGTTCTGGTTACGAGATCCGGCGACGGCATGACGTTGGTTAGTGAAGACGGCGCCGAACACATGTTGGCTGCAACGCGCGAGGTTGCCGATGTGACCGGCGCCGGCGACACCGTTGTTGCTACGCTGGCACTGGCGCTTGCGTGTGGTGCAAGCCTGTCCGATGCCGCCTACCTGGCGAACGCGGCTGCGGGCGTGGTGGTTGCGCGCCACGGCACCGCCGTTGCGAGCGTCCAGGATATTACAACTGCCGTTCTGCAAACCGGTCGTGCGCAGGCCGAACAGAAAGTTGTGGACCGGGCAACAGCGGGGGTGCGCGTCAAAGACTGGCGAGACAAGAAGTTGAAAATTGGGTTTACCAATGGATGCTTTGATCTGCTGCATCCCGGGCATGTCTCGTTATTGCGTCAGGCGCGAGACGCCTGTGATCGGTTGATCGTTGGACTGAACAGCGATGCATCCGTCCGCCGCCTTAAAGGGGACAGCCGGCCGGTGCAAAATGAAACGGCCCGCGCAGCGGTTATGGCCTCGCTGGCCACAGTCGACCTGGTCGTGATTTTCGGCGAAGATACGCCTATAGGACTGATCGAGGCGCTGCGGCCCGACGTTCTGGTCAAGGGCGCGGATTATTCCAGGGCCGAAGTGGTGGGCGGTGATTTGGTGGAGGGGTACGGCGGACGTGTTGTTTTGGCCGACGTAATCGGCCCATACTCGACCACCGCGACCATTGCGGCGATGACGTCGGCGCAACAAGCGGCGCAACGGACCAAGACATGATGCAGCGCTTTTTCATACTGACCGCATGTGCCCTTCTAGCCTCCGCGCTTACCGCGTGCAGTAATGATGGAGTGTTGTTTCCCACTCTGACGGAAGACGGCATTGTTTACGAAAAACCGCCGATTGTTCTGCGCCAACCGGTGGTGCCGGAAATGCTGGTCCCATGTAACGGCCACGTTCTGGTCCCTGCGCTCGGCATGGCCTTTGTTCGGCGCGGGAGCGAGGCGCCGGAGACAGGGCAGTATCTTCGCGAGGAACGGCTATCCCCGCCGTACCGCGTTATTCCGCCTGACGTGCGGGTAAGCGCGGAACAAAGCCCGAAACGGGTGAACATCGAAGTAGATAGATTCGACCGTATAACCGGCCTTTTCTGCGGTTAAGGCCGTGCAAAACCGTGTCTTTACCCAAATTTGGAATCCGCTATGTTTGCGGCCGCCATCGCACTGCACCATAGGGGCCGTCGCGGTAAAGTGGCGGCGTATTGCAACGATCTAAAAAGGTGAGCCGGTGGTGAACGTTATAAGAGCCAAGCTTCATGGCGTCAGGGTTACGGGGGCCGATTTACATTACCACGGCTCGATTACTCTCGATCCGGAGCATTGCGAGCAGGCGGGGCTTTACCCTACCGAGTTCGTCGAGGTGTGGAACAAGAACTCCGGCGCGCGCCTGTCTACCTATGTGATTTTCGGTGAGGCCGGGTCGCGGTGCTGCATCCTCAACGGCGCGGCCGCACGGACCTGCCAGGTCGGCGACGAGCTTATTATCGCCGCGGCCGAGACCGTGGCGCCTAAGGATCTTTATGCGCTGCGGCCGAAGGTGGTGACCTTCATGCCGGGCAACGAGATTGATCAGATCCTTGAGTATGAAGTGTACAAAAGCGAAGCGCGCCCGTTCGATTTTCGGATTGTCGACAAATCCGCCCATAAACCGGCGAGCGTGCACAATTATGCCGATGTGGACTTGCGCGCCATTCGAGACGACTTGAAGGCCAAGGGTCTGTCCGAGCCTGATATCGATGGGTTCATCGCCAAATATCTGACGCGGTAATCTAACGGGCGTGCTATTTTTCCGTCATGTCTCAGGCCGCTTCCGAAACACAGATCACCCGCTTGTCTCTGCCGATCACCACGCGGCGGCTTTTAATCCGTGAATACACGGCCGAAGATATTGGCGCTGTTTTCAGCTACGTCAAAGATCCGGTCTACTGGCAGTACCAACGCTCGGAAGCGCCCACGGAAGAGCAGATCAAAACACTGATCGAGTGGGTGGTACGCGAGCAATCCGCCTCTCCCCGGCTTCTTTATTTCCTGGCCGCTGCGCGCCGGGATACGGGTGAAGTTGTCGGCGAGGCTGTTCTTAAAATACTCAACCCGGTGGACCGACAAGGCGAGCTAGGCTTTGGCGTCGTTCCGAAGTTTTGGAAGCAAGGTTACGGTACGGAAATCGGCCATGCGATCCTTGACGCGGCCTTCGGGCAGTTCAAATTGCATCGCATCAGCGGGCAATGCAGTCCGGACAATAAAAGTTCAATCCGTGTCATGCAAAAGCTGGGCATGGCACGCGAAGGTCTACTGCGCGATGTCCATTTTGGCCGCGGCAAATGGTGGAGCTCGGTGGTGTACGGTCTTCTTGAAGCCGAACACGCAAAATTCAGAAGCGTAAAGAAAGATTGAGCGGCACCAGCGGGTGAGCACGGCCAGAGGCTACGACCCGGTGATGATCCGTTCGACGAGCTGTTTGACCGAGGGCACAAAGCCGTTCTTGTACCAGGGGTCTTGGCCAAACCGATAAGCATTGTGTCCGGCGAACATCAGCTCTTCTTCGATGTTGCCGTCGTGGGCAATGTTTTGCAGGGTCTTTTGAATACAGAAGCTGCGAGGGTCGGCTTTGCGCCCGGTTGAACCGCTTTCGCCCTGTGACCAATTTGAGAATGAACAGGCCGACAAGCAGCCCATGCAAGCGCTCTGGTCGGCGCGTATTTCTTCGGCATTGCTGGGCGTGACAAAAATTAAGGTCGAGTCCGGCGTCTTCAAGGCTTCAGTAAAACCTTGTGCGATCCAATTTTCCGCGTGCGACTTGTCCTCGGACGTCACATAGACGTCGCGTTTGCGCGCACCAAGGCTCAGCGGGGTATCGTGCGCACCAACTTCTTCCGTCGTGAACGGAATCTGACGATCGCTGCGCGCCTGTAGATCGGCCAGGAAATTATTGTGAACAGCCGAAGAGTAAAATCCGGTGGGGCTGAATTTGTGCAGGTGAACATCGCCCGGATTCAGATTCACCAACCGGTTTTTCCATTCACTGGAGATCGGACTTTCAGTGGTCAGCAGCGGGCGGGTGCCGAATTGAAAGGCCACCGGTCCCACTTCGGGATTGTCGAGCCAGTGGTCCCATTCGCTTAGCCACCAAACGCCGCCGGCCATAATGATGGGCGTATCGTGCAGCCCGGCTTCGTTCATCACTTTGCGCAGGGCGACGATGCGCGGATAGGGATCTTCGGGTTTGCGAGGATCTTCGGAGTTGGACAAGCCGTTGTGTCCGCCCGCGAGCCAGGGGTCTTCATAAACAACGCCGCCGAGAAACTCTGAAAATTTATGGTAGGCCCGCTTCCATAAAGCGCGGAACGCCCGGGCCGAGGAAATGATGGGGTAGTAGTGAACGCGGTAACTGGCGGCAATTTCTGCAAGGCGGTACGGCATACCGGCGCCGCAGGTCACGCCGTGAACAAGGTCCCGGCATTTGTCGAGAACCCCGGTCAGCACACGTTCAGCGCCGCCCATTTCCCACAAAATGTTGATGTGCAGACGGCCCTGGTTGCCGCGCGTCTCGTGCGCGATGCGGGCCTGCTCAATGCCGCCGTCGATGGCGTAGCGCACCAGTTCTTCATGGCGCTCGCGCCGGGTCCGGCCGCTGTAAATTTGCGGAATGGGCGCGCCGCTACTGTCGTATGAATCGGCGTTGACGCCGGAGAACGTGCCAATACCGCCAGCCGCCGCCCATGATCCGGAACTTAATCCATTGGATATAGCGACGCCCTTGCCGCCTTCTATAATTGGCAGCACTTCCTGACCGGCGATGCGGATGGCGTTAAGCGCCTTCACGCTGAATGCTCCGTTTCAAAAAGGTTTGAATGTGACTTGGGGACGTATCCCCGCCCGCTGCCTTTGTCACGATTACCCCCGGCAGCCGACTCGCGGAGGCAATATAGGGCCTTAAAGTCTGCAAACCAAGAAAACTCGGCTAAACCTTTCATATTGGCTGCAAATTTGCGCACGGATCGTTGCTCCTAAGCTGCGGCTTTAAGCATTTCGCCGGGGATGTCCGTAAAAACGGCTTTAACACCCCAGGCAAAAAGCTCAGCAGCACGCGCCGGCTCGTTCACCGTATAGGCCAGCACGGCATATCCGGCGCGGCACATTTCCGCGACATTGTCAGATGTGAGGTGCTGGTGATTGCCATTGAGAGTTGTGAGGTCGAGCGTTTTGGCGATTTCCGCCCAATCGTCCGGGCGTTGGTTGAAGATAAAACCGCGGGGCCATTTGGGTAGCAGCTCCTTTGCGGCGGCGACTGCCTGAAGCGAGAAACTTGAAATCAGCGGTGTGGGGGCTTCAGCTGGCCAGCACGCATCTGCAATGGGCAGGGCGTAGGTCGCGAGATCTACCTCGCGCCCGGGATCGACTTTCAATTCGAGGTTAAACCCGAGATCTAGATCCGTCAGGGTTTCGAGTGTTTCTTCAAGAGTGGGAATGGGCTCGCCGCGAAATTCGGGAGCAAACCAGCTGCCCGCATCAAGGGCGCTAAGCGTCTCGAAAGGGGCTTCGCAAACAAGTCCGGCGCCATCCGAGGTGCGCTCTAACGTGTCGTCGTGAAATATGACGACGCGGTTATCGACGGTGAGCGCCGCATCGAACTCTACCCACTTTGCGCCGTCCGCAGCCGCCCGTCGGAACGACGCCAGAGTATTCTCTGGCGCCGCCCGGGGCGAACCACGGTGCGCTATGATGCGCGGGATCTCCACGACGAGTAACGATCAGCTTTCCGCGGCAGGCTCTGCTGCGGTGGTGTCGAGATCTTGTCCGGTGGCTTGGTCGACACGCTTCATGCTGAGTTTAACCTTGCCGCGATCGTCGATGGCCAGGCACTTCACCTTAACCGTATCGCCTTCCTGCACCACGTCGCCGACTTGCCCGACGCGCTCTTGCGCCAGTTCGGAGATGTGCACAAGACCGTCGCGTTTGCCCATGAAATTGACGAATGCGCCAAAGTCCATGAGTTTGACGACCTTGCCGGTGTAGATCACGCCAACTTCCGGCTCGGCAACGATGTCGCGGATACGTCTGACCGCCTCTTCCATCATCTCCTGATCGGCGGAGGCGACGCGTACGGTGCCGTCGTCCTCGATATCGATCTTGGTGCCGGTGGTTTCCTGCAGCTCGCGAATAACTTTGCCGCCGGTACCGATGATGTCGCGGATCTTGTCCTTGGGTATGTTCAAGGTTGTGATGCGCGGGGCATGATCGGCGACGCTATCGCGTGCGCCTGTCATGGCTTTGCTCATCTCGCCGAGAATGTGCAGGCGGCCGTCCTTGGCTTGGTTAAGGGCGATCTCCATGATCTCCTTGGTGATGGACGTGATCTTGATGTCCATCTGCAGCGAGGTGACGCCTTGATCGGTTCCGGCCACCTTGAAATCCATATCGCCAAGGTGATCTTCGTCGCCAAGAATGTCCGAGAGAACTGCGAAATCGTCGCCTTCTTTGATCAAGCCCATGGCAATACCCGCAACGGAGCGCGGCAACGGCACGCCTGCGTCCATCATGGACAGCGAGGTGCCGCAAACAGTCGCCATCGAAGACGAGCCGTTGGATTCGGTGATTTCGGAAACAACCCGCAAGGTGTACGGGAAGTCTTCTTTACCCGGCAGGACCGGCTTAATCGCCCGCCATGCCAATTTGCCGTGGCCGATTTCGCGGCGGCCCGCACCACCCATGCGCCCTGTCTCACCCACCGAGTACGGGGGAAAGTTGTAGTGGAGCATGAAGTTTTGGCGGTATTCGCCTTCCAGGGCGTCGATGATCTGCTCGTCTTGCCCGGTGCCGAGGGTGGTTGTCACCAAGGCCTGGGTTTCGCCGCGCGTAAACAGCGCCGAGCCGTGAGTGCGCGGCAAGATGCCGACTTCGATTTCAATCGGGCGAACAGTCTTTGTATCGCGTCCGTCGATCCGCACGCCGGTCTTTAAAACGTTACCGCGCACAACGGCGGATTCCATTTTCTTAAACACGCCGCCTGCGACCGCAGTTTCTTCGGCGTTATCGCCGAGGCTTTCAATCGCTTTGGTTTTCACGGCGGCGACAGCGGCATAGCGTTCTTGCTTGATCGGGTTTTTGTAAGCTTCGGCAAGTTCAGCTGCATAGGCTTCGAACTTACCTTTTACTATGCTGACAGCTTCCGGCTCGGGTGTGAGGTCGAAAGGCTCTTTTGCACATAGCTCGGCCAGTTGGATGATGGCCTGAATAACCGGCTGCATCTGTTCGTGGCCAAATGTGACCGCGCCCAGCATGATGTCTTCCGACAATTCCTTGGCTTCAGACTCGACCATCAGCACGCCTTCGCGCGTTCCGGCCAGAACCAAGTCCAGAGCGGAGCCTGTAACGTCCTCCATAAACGGATTGAGGACATACTGCCCATCTACGTAGCCAACGCGCGCGCCGGCAACAGGACCCATAAATGGGATGCCCGAAATGGTGAGAGCCGCCGATGCGCCGATCATGGCGATGACATCGGGATCATTCTTCAAGTCGTGCGACAGCACCGTACAAACAACCTGGGTTTCATTGCGGTAGCTGGAATGAAACAGCGGGCGAATGGGGCGATCGATCAGGCGCGAGGTGAGCGTCTCTTTTTCTGTCGGACGACCTTCGCGTTTAAAAAATCCACCGGGAATTTTACCGGCGGCGGATGTTTTTTCTTGATAGTTGACGGTCAGCGGAAAGAAATCGACGCCGGGCTTCGGCGATCTTGCGCCGACCGCGGTGCAGAGCACAGACGTGTCGCCATAGGTGACCATGACGGCCCCGTCTGCTTGGCGGGCGATCTTGCCGGTTTCCAAAACCAGCTTGCGGCCGCCCCAATCGAGTTCTTTACGATGTACGTTAAACATAGACATGTTTTTCTTCCTTATCCCTCACGGACCGGCACCGGATTGTGCACTCGGCTCACCGTCAGCGGCCTACCCATGTAGGCAAAAACGGTCAGAGGTAGCGAGCCGGGATTTCGATCCCGCGCGGGCTCTTTTTTCATGCCCACGCAACCTTAGTCGAAGGTGCCGCACGTGCGGCATCTCCGGTTTACCAAACACAGCGCCGCTTTGCGGCGCAATGTATTCTCGTCCGCGTGTGCGGACGGCAGCGATTACTAACTTTCCAAAAGACCGTTCGCTGCTTTACGGCAGCACCAAGCCCGCCCGCTTGCAGTAGTGCAAGGGGCGTTCAAAGTGCGTAACCGCCGGTCAACTGGAACAACAAATATTTAGCGCCGGATTCCGAGACGTGAGATCAAGTTCTCGTAGCGTTCTTGGGAATTGCTCTTCAGGTAGTCGAGCATGCGCCGACGTTGAGCCACCATCATCAAAAGGCCGCGCCGGGAGTGATTGTCCTTGGCGTGATCCTTGAAGTGTTCGGTCAGATTTTTGATGCGCTCGGTTGTGATGGCCACCTGAACTTCGGGTGAACCAGTGTCGCCGTCTTTGGTGGCGAATTCTTTGATGAGCTCTTGCTTGCGCTCTTGGGTAATCGACATCGGGTACTCCTTAAAGGCTAAGTGTTTAGAACACGGACGGGACGGACCATGCCGTTCTCGACCTCGGCCAGCGCAATCAGCGTGTCTCCGCATAAAGCCTGGACGGTTGTGCCTGGCTCAAGTCCGGGAACGGCGCTGCGTTTGACCACCGGCCATAAGGCAACGGATTGTCCGAGGGTCATGCGGCGGGCCTCTTCGTCCGATAGGGCCAGGGCCGGGATGTCGTCCAGCACGGTCTTGATCGGAAGAAGGTGTTCGGAAGCGGCGGCTTTATGCCCCAGGGCCTCCAGTTTTTCCAGAGAAATCGCCCCGGACTCCACAAAAGGGCCGCATTGGGTCCGCCTTAAGCGGGTGATGTGGCCAAAGGTGCCGAGGGTTTGGGCTAGGTCGCGGACCAGGGCGCGGACATAGGTGCCCTTGCCGCATTGAACACGAAAGCGAGCACGGTCG
>JAUIGX010000160.1 GCA_030432435.1 Alphaproteobacteria bacterium | reverse complement strand
AAAAAGCGGCCTGAGGTGTCTTGGCGGCCGGGGCATCGCTTCGGCCGCCGTGCTCCCTGAGTGACTTAAGGTTCCACCAATGTCCATTTCCGACTCCGATGTGCTCGAAGCACCGCGCTCACTGCACTATGCGTGGATCATTGTCGCGGCGGGTGCCGTTGCCATCTTCTGTGGACTTGGTCTGGCTCGGTTTGCGTTTGGCATGATGTTGCCGTCCATGTCGGCGTCACTGTCGCTCGATCATGCGCAAAGCGGATTACTCGGATTTGCCTATCTCATCGGCTATCTGGCGACCGTCGCCGCGGTGCCTCTCCTTGCCCCAAAGCTTGGGGCGCGGGTGTTGATATCTGGCGCGCTTATCCTCGTAGCGCTGGCGATGCTGGGCGTCGCATTGACCGAAAATGTTTGGGCCTTGTGGATTCTCTTTCTTCTAACCGGCGTCGGTAGCGGCGGCGTGGTCGTACCGGTCATGAGCCAAGCCTCGTTGTGGTTTTATCCATCCCACCGGGGGGCCGCAGCCGGTCTGCTCATGGCAGGCGCCGGGCTGAGCATTGTCTTTTCGGGCTTCGTCGTGCCCCGCCTTGTGGCCGCTTCCGGTTTTTTATCCTGGCAAACGGGCTGGTTGATTTTTGCGGCGGCCACGATGTTTGCGGCTGTTTTGGCCTACGGATTCATTCGCAATCACCCAAGTGATATCGGGGCTGTTCCGTTTGGCCGAACACCGGTGCTGCAGCCTGCCGGAGTTGCTGCGCGCGCGCCTGTGTACGCCTTTCCGCTCGTCGCTCAATTGGGTTTGATCTTTGCGATCTACGGGGCAATCTACATGCTCTATGTCACATTCATTGTGACCAGCATGGTCGAGAGTTACGGACTGAGCGAGGCCGAGGCTGGCAGTCTCTGGTCATGGTTCGGGTTTCTCAGTCTTTTCTCAGGTATTTTATTTGGCGCATTGTCGGACAGGTTCGGTCGTCGCGCGGGCCTTGGTGTTGCGTTCGCGTTTCTCGCGTTTGCTTTTCTGTTCGTCGCGCTCAGCCCGTGGATGCTCGGTCTCTATGCGTCGATCGTGCTGTTTGGGTTGGCCGCTGTGAGTGTTCCGGTCATCGTGGCGGCTTCTGCGGGTGATTACTTCGGGCCGGCGAAGGCGGCACACGCTCTTGCTATTCTTGTTCTGATTTTTTCGGCAGGACAGGCGGTTGGGCCGGTGGCGGCGGGCTTCCTAGCGGAATGGACCGGCGATTTCAGTTCCAGCTATGGCGCGTCCGGCGCGGCGGCGCTTTTTGCGATCTTGCTGGTCTTTATGTTGAATGTTCCCCGCACGTCCGAGTGAGGTGTGCATATGCGGCGCTGATGCCGGTCCGGAACGACTGATCGGGCCGCTTTACTTTGCAGATCTGCGCCGTCTTCGCTTGGTCAGAAATGTCCAGCAGCCAATGCACCCGAGCGCAGCCAGCACAAGCCCGCTGGCAAAAGAAACCAGATCGTAAAGTCGCCCACCAACGCCGGCTGAATGCAACGGATAGAACGTGTTGAACACACGCTCGCGTGTATCGAGTTTCAGCGCGTCCTGCGCACCGACCAATGCATCGGTCGCCGGGTTGAAGTAAAGATATGTGCGTCCGTTCTGGTGCCACTCGGCTTCGCGCCGCACTCGTAACGAGGCGGATTTGCGATCTGCTCGCGGCCAGCTGACAATGCGCGGCACCGCGTCTGGAAATTGGGTTTTCGCCACCTCGAACACACGGGGCCAGTTCACCTCGCCGTCCTGGGCATCGCCCACAGCGACAGATTGACCATTGTCCGTCGGCAGAAACGCCATCAGAGCTTTGGCCTGCTCGGAAAACACCAGCGAGGCGCCCGTAACGGTAAGCACCAGCAGCGGCGCGGCAAAGATCACGCCGAGGTCACGGTGGTTGGCCAGCAAGTGCTGTCGCTTGCCTGATTGCGGCCAGACCCGCCACGCAAATACGCGGAGCGCGGGCCATACAATCACAAGGCCCGAGACAATCAAAAGCACTGCAGCCACTGCGGCCACGCCGGCGATTAATTTACCGGTGTTTCCCGCCAGCAAGTAGTGGTGCAGATCGAATAGCCATTCCTCGATCCGGCCGTTCTTTGCCCAGCGGTCGACGATAATGCCGTCCTGGCTCACATATGCGCCTCCGCCGTCCTTAAACACCACTTTATGCAAAGATGCATGTTGGTCGGCGACCGATACATAGCTGATACCGTCGCCGGCGAGTTGCGTTTCGATGAGGCTTATCGTCTGGCCCAGCCGCCGGGGATCGAGATCAAGAGGCTGCCGCGCTTCGGGAATGGTCAGCCGTAAGTAATCGGCTTTCAGCACAAGCAGTGTGCCGGAAATCGCCAGAACGGCCAGCAGGGCGCAAAGGACCGCGCCTGCCCAGGCATGCGCGGTCCGCAACAAACGCATAATTAAAACGCCATCTCATAGCTGAGGGAGATGACGCGTCCGCGCCCGGCGAAGAACCGGGTATCGCTCGTGTTCTGCACCGTCTGGCTGTTGTAGGTCACGTACTGCTTATCAAGCAGGTTCGACACTGCCAGCGTGATATCGCCGTATTGAGTGTCATACGACGTAAAGGCATCGAACAATGTATAGCCGCCAAACGGCGCCGGCGGCGCAATGCCGTCGAAGTCGCGGTCCAGATAGGTCCGGCTTTGCAGCCGCAAGCCCACCGGGCCAGTGGCGTAATCTACCGCCAGGTTCAGGCGATCCGGGCTGATATTTGCACCATCCAAGTCCTGATCCAGCGTGCCGTCGTCATTGGTATCGACGCGGCCGTTGAGCATCGCATACCCGCCCGAGAAGCTCAGGCCTTCCAGCGGTGTATTCCATTTGACGGTCATCTCGAAGCCGTCGATTTTTGTTTTCTCGCGCTCGACTTCATACACGCCGCCCACCAGTTGCAGGCGTGCGCCCTTGTCGGATTTGCTCAGGAAGTATGCGGCCGAGGCTTCGAACGGGCCCGACGCCCAATCAAGTCCAACTTCGATGTTGTCCGAAACAACGGGCTCTACGTCCAGGAACGTATCGATGTCCTGATTCGGCTGGTTCACGGCGCGCAGAATGCGGCCCACGTCCGCCATGGTGAACCCTTCGGCGTATGATGCGTAGGCCGTCAGGCCCTCGACCACTTCAAACGTCGCGCCCACATTGAAAAGCGTTCTTTCAAAACTCGGGCTGCCGCCGCCCACCATTTGCGGTCCATATACATATAGCGTTTCGTAATCATCGACCTTCAGCGTGGCGAACTCCTGCCGCAATCCGCCCGACAGATGTACGCGGCCGTCCCAAAGCGATTGATGAAGCTGTAGGAAGGGTGCCAGCGAGGTGAACTTTGTTTCCGGCACCCAGTTGCGTCCGGTCTGCACCAGTTCCTGATAGGTCTTGTCGCGCAAGCCATCGAAGCCGGCGATAAAGCGCAAGCCGGGCAGGGCCTCGATCTCGCGCTCGTACGACATACGAAAGCCCATCTTCTGCGAATTGTTCGACGACTGGTCAAACAACGTATTCGTCGGGTCAATCGTCGGGTCTTGGAAGGTCGCGAATGTGCCGCCCCCGAAAACCGATTCAAAATCCTGATAGAAAAGCTGGCCGATAAATGTGCCGTTCCGCAGATCTCCGTCTTCGTAGTTCAGCGATACGGTGGTCACGAGGTTTGTCGGGATATCGCCGGGCGTTGTGCCGCGTACGGAGGTGGAGGGAATACCGTTCGCGCGCGATCCCGGCACTTGTACGTAATCGCCGTCGCCTTTCAAATCGAAGTGCTGCACCATCAACTCGACCCGGCGCTCGGGCGTCAGGTCGATGCCGAACTTGCCGAAGCCCGACCAGGTGAATGAGTCCTGCACTTCGCCTTGTGTGCCGTCCACACCGATGCGCCGCCCGTCGCCGCTGTAAAACGCGCCGCGCGTTTGTACGGCAAAACCCGCCACCGCGTCATAGGTGCCGAAGTCGCGTCCGCCCAAAGCGCCAAACCGATAGCCGGTGCCGTCGCCCTGGAATTCGTTGGCAACGGAAATCTGCGACAGCATGCGGCCCGCCCAGCCTTCGCTTTCGTCCGGCGCATCCACGGTCACATAGTTGACCACGCCGCCGGTCGCGCCGATGCCCTGAATGGCGTTGGAGCCGAAAATCACTTCCACCCGGTCGATGAAGAAGGGGTCGATGGTGTAGCCGTCGCGGCTGCCGTCGCGCAGAGGGTTTGATTGCGGCACGCTGTCGATCAGGTAAAGCGGGCTGCGGCCGCGCAGGCTTTCGCCCGCGCCGGAAAGCTTCTCGCGGGTCGGCGCAAACGACGGGATGAAATTGGCCACCGCTTCCACGGCCGAGCCGGATAGCTTGGACTGGCGCGACAATTCGGCCGGGCTGATGATCTCGATGGTATTGGGAATGGCGGACCTTTCTATTTTAGTGCGGGTCGCCGATACGATGATCTCGTCGATCTCGCCCGCAGCTGCGGCATTCTGTGTTTGCGCCTGTGCCGTGCCCATCCCGAAGGCCAGCATCACCCCGTAGCCGATTGCGTATTTCACGATAAAAAGCCCCTTATTATGCGAATGATTCTGCGAATAGGTCGCATTACTAATGGTATTGCAAATCGTTCGCAATACATTTTCCTATGTTTTTCAGGGATAAACGGGGGAAAACCCCGGAGCGGGGCTTCAAGACCTTGCCATCTGCCGGGCCATCTGCCTGGTCAATTGCCGTGGGCAGGCCTTTTGCCGTGCGCGACGATCGGCCACGAGTTGAGCCGCCCGCAGCAAGCGCTCGCCCCAAAAGGCTGAGGGTCAATGAGCCATCGCCATCCAGCAATACACTATCATTCTCAATTGACAGCCTATGCCGCTGTGATAATGACTTCTGCAATTGATTATTATTAGTTTTTCTGGAGAATCGAGATGCAGGGCTACCATTTTCGGCGGTACGTAATGTCGACAAGCGCACTTGCACTGACGTTGGCGCTGTCACCGGCTGTCGCTGCGCAGGAGCAGGAATTGGCCCTTGCAGGTGGGCGCTTCCCGCTCGAAGCCATCGTCGTTACCGGCTCGAAAGTGAAGGCTGCGGAGATGGGCAGCTCCGTGACCTTTCTCGATGCCGCCGATCTCGAAAAGTTTTCCTATTCGGATGTGAACCGTGTGCTGCGGCAGGCACCGGGCGTCTATCTGCGCGAGGAGGAAGGGTTCGGTCTGCGTCCCAATATCAGTATCCGCGGTTCGTATGATGATCGGAATAGCAAGATAGCGCTTTACGAGGACGGCGTGCTGATGGCGCCCGCGCCCTATGCCGCGCCTTCCGCCTATTACTTCCCATCGATCGGCCGCATGAGCGGCGTCGAGATCGTCAAAGGCGCAGGCGCTATCAAGTATGGCCCTCATACCGCAGGCGGTGCGGTTCATCTCTTCTCCACTCCCATTCCGGAGGCGGTCGACGGCGTTTCGGGGAAGGTCCAGCTGAGCGCCGGCGAGCACGGCACCTTGCGCGGCCACGGTGTGGCCGGAGGCTACGCGCGCATGGGGGCTTATGATCTGGGCGCTTCGCTCGAAACCTATCAGGACCGCAGCAACGGCTTCAAACAACTCGATAACGACGGTTCGACCGGCTATCGGGTCGAAGACTACGTGGGCAAAATCGCATTGCGCTCGAACCCTGCGGCCCGCCTTCAGCAGAGCCTCGAATTCAAGTTCGGATATTACCAGCAGCAATCCGACGAAACCTATCTCGGCCTCGGCATGGCGGACTTCGGCGTCACGCCCCTGCGCCGCTATGCGGGCAGCCAGGTGGACAACATGGATGTCGAGCATCACACATACCAGCTTACCCACAACATTCAGTTCGGCGAGGGCTGGGGCCTGACCACGCTCGGCTACTACACCAGTACCCACCGCGTTTGGTACAAGTTGCAGGATGTTCGTAACGCCGCCGGTGAAAATCGCAGCCTCTCGGATGTTCTCAGCGACCCGACCGCCAACGACAACGCCAGCGCTTTCAGCTATCTGACCGGCGCCGACAGCGTGGTCGGCGCGCTGAGGGTCCGCAACAACGACCGCAAGTATTCCACCAAGGGCGCGCAGTCGGTGTTGACCAAGGACCTCACCGTCGGCGGCATGAATCATGCGCTGGAGCTTTCCGCCCGCTATCACGAAGATGAGGAAGATCGTTTCCAGCACGAAGATCGCTTTACCATGGTGAACGGCACCATGGTGTTGAGCAGCGCCGGCCTGCCGGGCAGCAACGCCAACCAGAACGATGCCGCCCAGGCATGGAGCTTCTTCGTGCGCGATACGATCGAATGGGGTGATTTCAGCCTGACACCCGGCCTCCGCTACGAAAACATCGTCCTGAAGCGAACCCGCTACACCAGCGATGCCGCAAGCACCGGCCGCGATAATCGCGGCGCATTGCGTGATGCGAGCCGCGAGAAGGTCGATGTTTGGGTGCCGGGCGTCAGCGCAACCTATGACGTGGGCGGAGGGTTCACGCTGCTCGCCGGTGTGCACCGCGGTTTCACCAATCCGGCGCCGGTCAGCGCGGGGGGCACGCTGGCGACGCCCGAGCGCTCGACCAATTGGGAGGCGGGCATACGCCACCAGACCGAGGCCGCGCAGCTGTCTGTCATCGGCTTTTTCAATAACTTCAGTAATTTCGTGGGCACCTGTACCGCGTCAAGCGGCGGCGGCTGCGTCATCGGTGATCAATTCTCCGGTGGTCGGGTGCATACGAAGGGTATCGAGTTTACCGCAGCCTACGACGCCGGCGCGCTTCTGGGCGGCGGTCTTTTGGTTCCTCTAAGCGTTGTCTACACCTATACCCATGCCACGTTCCGGAACGATCTGAACAGTTTCGGACCCTGGGGCGTGGATGTTGTCGCGGGCGATAGGCTGCCCAATCTGCCGCGCCATCTGCTGACGCTCAACGCCGGTATCGGCCAGGAGGGTTGGCGGATCGATCTCACGGGCAACTATACAAGTGTTGCCTACGGATCGGTGGGTGCGGGGGCCCTAACCAATCCATTCAATCGCATCGCGCCGCGTATGATCTTCGATCTGGCGGGCGAGATTAATGTGGCGGAGAACGCCGCGCTGTTCGCCAGCGCCGAGAACCTGTTCGACAAGACGTACAACGCCGGCATCAGTCCGGCGGGTTGGCGTCCGGGTAAACCGCGCACGGTCATGGGCGGAATCCGCGTAGAGTTTTAATCGGCCGATCATCGTAAAAGCGGCAGGCCGTTTCGCTGTGCATAACGCCGGCAAACGGAATTGCCTCGCGGCGATCAATGCTCGTCGGCTTCGGCACAGCGCGGTGTGCGTGTGCTAGCCTATGGCCACGGTGGGAAGGGCAGGCGCCGGCCGCGCGATGCGCTCGTACAGTGCAATCGACTGCGGCTGCGCTAATTGTCGCTCGGTCAATCCGGCGATGAGCGTGACGCTGTTTGCCGATGGAACGCTTTGAGCCATGAGAGGGAAGGCGACCGGGGGAGGAAGAGCCTGCGTACGGTGCGGGTCAGCCGCAAGGCCCGTGAGATCATACCGTTCACCACGCGGGATATCCCCAAGTTTTAGATTTAGCGGATTGAGTGCTTCGGACGCGGATATTCTGCGGTCAACCTGATGTGCCGGAAGGGCGTACGGCTCCATCTCGGCAACGGTCAACGTACTGAAAAGCAACGGCGAACGCGTGTTTAAATCGTATAGGGCGAATTCGTCCAAAGGTTGGATTGCCATAATTTGAATCCCGGTCTCATATTTGACCACCGATTTTCACCATATCCACTTATTGAAGTAGGTCTGAAAATCCTTGATTCAAGTCAATTCTCTCGCTCCTATTCTCTCCGGTTTACAGGCGTCACGCCAACGCCTTGCTAGAATTTCCAACAGGGCGGGGCTTAGTCTCGGCTCTTGTGCCGATGCCCCGTTGCACTTCTCAACACGGAGGCTGTCTTTGTCTGTTCCGAAGATCGACACGCCCCACAAAGGCGGCTGCCATTGCGGCGCGGTTCAGTTTGAAGTCACACTGACCGATGGTTTGAACAGCTCGCGCTGCTGCACCTGTTCGTTGTGCCGCATGCGCGGGGCGGTCGCGGTGTCCGCGCAACTCGCCGGGTTCAAAATCACCAAGGGCAAAGACAAACTATCGCTCT
>JAUIGX010000159.1 GCA_030432435.1 Alphaproteobacteria bacterium | reverse complement strand
AGAAACGGTTTTCCACCCACTGCGCATGACAGCCATTACAAGCGATGGAAGTAGCCACGATGCCATCGCCATCAACGAAGTCTCTATGCTCCGTCAAACCAGGCAAGCCGCGAAAATCAAAATATTCATTGATGGCCGCGAACGTATGAGCGAGTTGGTCTGCGATGGCGCACTGGTGTGCACACCTGCCGGATCCAGCGCCTACAATTTGTCGGTGGACGGCCCGGTCTTACCCGTTGGTTCGGACATACTGGCGTTGACACCCATTAGCGCTTTTCGCCCACGCCGCTGGCGGGGCGCCATACTTCCGCACACCGCCGTGGTTAAATTTGTCATTCTCAATCCGGAAAAGCGTCCTGTCAGCGCAGTTGCCGACCGCGACGAGGTGCGAGACGTCGTCGAAGTGACTGTACGAGAAGATCGGACTATCGGCATGAGGATGCTGTTCGACCCAGAGCACAATCTCGAAGAGCGTATCGTCGCCGAACAGTTCCAGCCCTAGACGTCCGGTAGAAACCCCTACCAGAAGAATCCGGGAATGATTGCGGCCGGACTATGGCCTTCCGAGACAGCCAGAGCTGATGCCTTTGCGGGATCGGCCGCCCGGCCATATTCCGTGCCTAAGGCTTTTGCATGAATACCGCCGGTACACCATATAGAGGGCATTCCTGCGGAAGCTGCGCCCTTCACATCGGTTTCGAGGGCGTCACCGACTACCACAATACGCGAAAGATCAGTTACCCCGAGACGCTTCGCGGCCAGAGCATAAATCGCCGGGTCGGGTTTCCCTCTATAGGCGACCTGCCCGCCCAATGATTCATACCTACGGGCAATGGCCCCCGCGCACACGACAGGTAGACCGCCCCGGATAACGACCAAATCCGGATTTGCGCAAACCATAGGCAACTCTTCTGCACGGGCCGCCGTTAAAACCTCGTCATAGATGTCCACTGAATCTGTGAGTTCGACGGGGCCGGTATTCACGACGAAGTCTGCCTCTGTGACTGCGCCGACAATCTCAACACCGGTATCTTCAAAAATACTGCGGTCGCGCTCGGGCCCCAAATGATAGACCTTCATACCAAGGGCTGCGAAAAATGGGTCTGATCGCACCAAGAGTTCGTCGCGCGTCGCTTCGCCGGACGAAAACACTTCACCGTAGAGCTCGCGCGCTAAACCCATTTTAGTCATGGCATCAACAAGTGCGTATGCGCGCCGGGGCGCATTCGATAACAGCAAGGTCTTTTTCCCCGCAGCCTTTATTTGCCGGAAGGTCTCCTCAGAGGGCGCGTACAGACGCTCGCCATCGTGAACAAGGCCCCACAAGTCTAAAATAAGCGCGTCAAAGGAATCAGCGACCTCTTGAAGGCCGGATATAGCCCGCAGCATTATAGCTCCTGTTTAGTTTACTGAGTCGGTGCGATGATCTGCCCCCACGGCATCCGCAATTGATGCATAACCGTCACGGGCCAGCAAGGTTGCCAAATCACGCTTCATTCTTGAGAGAAGCGCCGGACCATCGAAAACCAATGCTGTATAGAGTTGAACCAACGAAGCTCCTGCCCGAATCTTGGCGTAGGCATCGGCGCCGCTGCTCACACCTCCAACGCCAACGAGCGGAACGGCTCCACCCGTCAATTCGTACATCCGTCGCAATAGTCGTGTGGACGGTTCAAACAACGGCGCGCCACTTAAACCACCTGTTTCAGTTTTTTCAGGCGCTTCCAGAGATTGCGGGCGATCGAGCGTTGTATTGGAAACGACGACGCCATCCAGTTTCTCGTCAAGAGCCACTTTTGCAATATCACTAACTTCAGTGGATTCAAGATCGGGAGATATCTTCAAGAGTAGCGGCGGCGGGTTTTTTGCGACGGCTGCATCGCGTGCTGACCGAGCCGCTCGAATAACTTCGAGCAACGGCTCTATGTTTTGTAAAGCGCGAAGGCCCGGCGTGTTTGGCGACGATACATTGATCACAAGAAAGTCTGCATGTGGTGCGAGCGCACTCGCGAGAGCAGCGTAATCTGCCGCAGCATCTACTGCTTCTTTATTTTTTCCCAGATTTACACCGACGAACCCAGCCGTCTTGGCTCTCGCGCGAAGGCGCGATGCCACCACATCCAACCCTTCGTTATTGAAGCCCATGCGATTGATAACAGCCCGGTCGGCACCAAGACGGAAGAGCCGCGGCTTTGGATTGCCGGGCTGAGGTTTTGGAGTCACTCCTCCAACTTCAACAAAGCCAAACCCCAACGCGAGGGCAGCCTCAAAAACTTCTGCGTTTTTGTCGAATCCCGCGGCAAGGCCGATGGGGTTGGAGAAGGCCTTCCCCCACACCACAGACCCCAAGGCCGCAGGATCAGCAATTGGCGGGAAAAGCCTCTGTGTCACGCCGTGCCGAAGCGCCGCCAGCGCAAGCCTGTGCGCCGTCTCGGTGTCCACTTGGCGCAAAATTGGCCAAATGAGTCGGTAGATATCAGGCATATAGTGGGCGCCCCTCTGGTCCCTTGAATACAGCTCGAATGCTCTAAAATCCCATAGCGCACCGACACCAATGCGGTACATGGCATAAGCTGACTTTCTATACATGCAAAATCTGAAGGTGAATGCCTGCGACGCCTCTCCGCCGTATGGTGGCGGACTGGCCTATATCTACTCATCTTTGGCGCCAAACCCCTTCTTGTTAGCTCACTGAGAGGGTATATTGCGCATCGGAAAAACATTTAGTTTCAATAGTAAAACACGTGCGCAGCGATCCAAAGCTCTCCACACGCGGATTGGCCCGTCTCATCGAGCAGGTCGGAAAAGCCGCCTACAACTTAGGTTACACGCCTGGGCTAAATCCGGCGCAGTGGGCCGCCTTGCGCTATTTTGACGAGGCCACTCTGGAAAGACGCACCGTCACGGGCTTTGCGCAATTTCAAGGCACGACAAAAGGCACCGCATCGCAAACGGTTGCCGCTTTGGTCCGGAAGGAATTTTTACAGCGCGTGGGCGATAAGCAGGATCGACGCGTTCATCGTTTAGTCCTGACGGATAAGGGACAAGCGCTGCTCAAAAATGACCCGCTTCAGGATCTGAGCCACGCTTTAGAAATCCTAAATCAAGAAGAGCGCTGGGCGCTGGCCGTCAGTATGGAAAAAGTATTGCGACAGGTTATCAAGCTTTAGACCCTGACCCAGCCTGATCAGACGTCCGACAACGCCGAGGTTACTGCGCTTAGAAGTTCGGCTTTTTCAAACGGCTTATAGACAACCACATTTGCACCGAACGTCGCCGCCAGCGGCGCTGTGTACGTCAATGGTGCATTTGGCGCGCCGCCAGAGATCACGACAACAGGAATGTTATTTCCTGCGCCTCTGATCTCTTTCAATAGCGCGATGCCATCCATCTCAGGCATCCAAATATCGCTGACGATAACGTCAAAAGATCCTGCGGAAAGACGTTGCAGAGCGTCCTTCCCAGATACGGCGTCTTCAATCGTATGGCCCACAGACTCAAGTATCTCGCGGACCGACATGCTGACTTCGGGAGAATCCTCTACCAACAATATGTGAGCCATGGACTACCCCAGTTTTCGAATCGGTGCAGATTCGAGAGATGCTACAGGAATGTATACCATTGCAGATGTTCCCTTATCAACTTCACTCTCTATTGCAAGAGTACCGCCCCACCCGGTTGCAATACTATAAGCGACCGAAAGACCCAGCCCTGTCCCCTTGCCTGCCAACTTAGTGGTGAAAAACGGTTCGAAGATACGCGATAGCGTATAGGCATCCATACCGCACCCCTCGTCCACCACACGCAAGACGAGCCATCTGCCATGTGCGAGAGTCAATGCGGCGGCCGCCGATTCAGATAGATCTACACAGTCCAATGACACGGATACGGTTCCGCTGCCATCCATAGAGTCAGCACCATTCTTCACAAGATTGAGAACAACCTGAGACACTTGAGTTGGATTGACTACGGCATGGACATTCATCACATCCAGATAGCGCTCCAGTTTGATTTCAGGCGGCAAACTACTTTGCAGAAGGTCCAAAGCATCGCCGACCAGTGAGGCAATGGGATACGACGCGAGTTGAGGCGCATCCCGTCGCGCAAACGTCAGAACCTGGCGGACGACATCTCGCGCCTTTCTGCCGCTTGACGAAATGACATCGAAATACTTGCGCACTTTTTCGGGATTTGTATCTGCGAGGTCCGCGCCCAACTCCGAGAGCGCCAGAATAGGTTGCAACAGATTATTGATCTCGTGGGCAACGCCGCCCGACAACTGCCCAAGCGCTTCCATTTTTTGGGATTGCAGTAATGTCTCCGCCCTCTGCTTGTCCGTCGTAATGTCACGTAAATTCAAAACAAAGACGCTCGCCACCTGGCCTGGATGGTCGCGTACAGGCGCGACTTCTATATGGGCAATAAATGTGGAGCCGTTCCGCCGCACACAATTCAATTCATACGCACCGCTGGATGACGAAGACAGCGCGCTCATCATATCATCCCAGCCATCATCTTCACTGACCGGCCTTAGTGCGTGAATTCCCTCCCCACTCAATGACGAAGTATTGTGCCGCGTGAGGTTCTCAAACTCCGCATTGACATAAAAGAAAGCCGGAACCTCGCTATCGGTTGTGACTACAGCAACCCCAATAGGTGAGGCATCGAGGGCTTCGTAGAGGATCGTGTTCCGCCGTAGCAAGTTTTTGAGTTCTTGCTCGCGCTGCTTTCCTTCAGTGACATCCTGACATGTTCCGAAAGACGCATAGGACTCACCTTCCGCGTCAAACAACACCCGACCATCCAGTCGCAGCCAGCGGACGGCGCCGTCTTTTCGAACAATCCTGTACTCTGCCGCCCGGATATGCTTACCGCTTAACTGATCCTCCAGAATGCGATCGTAAGTCGCCTGGTCTTCCGGGTGCACAAGGCGACGGTAACTTTCTGCCGAGTGGCTATGCGTATCGGACGTCAAGCCATGTAGCACGTACATGTGGGGCGACCATTGCGCCGCCCCGGTGTCCCAAAGTAATTTATAAGTTCCGAGCCGAGCAATGCGCGTGGCTTCTTCAAGCCTGCCCTCACTCTCGCGGATCGCAAACTCGGCGTTCTTCGTCTCGGTAATATCGGCCGCGACGATGACTTGCAGACCATCACCCTCATTGGCTGATTGAACCGGAAAAGCGGTAACCGAATACCACGCGTGATCGAAATGATGTTCAAAGTACGCAGACATCCGGCCAGACCGCCGGGCCCGCTCAAGAAATATGCCGAACGCACCGCTCGGAAGACGCCCAAGTACGTCAGCAGACTTTTCTCCCAAGAGCGCGTTCGCAAGAGAATTGAAGCCAACTACCAGGCCAGCGTGATCAACGACAATCACAGCGGCGGGAGCGCTATCGAGAATGCTCTGAGCGCTAACGTTGGAGAGGACTTGCCGAACTGCGTTCGAGTCGCCTGCTTTAGAAGTGGGAATCACAAACTGCTCACAAAGATATTTCCAGCTTCGATAACTCAATGTTACGCAGCGAACAGCCTACCGGCTTAGGCGTATGCGAAATGGCTTCATCATCTGCTTGATTTCGTCACCGGCCTTATCTTTCCGGCTCTCTGATTCAGGAAATAGGGGCTGGTCGTAACCCAACTCCGACTCGTGGACTATGCTTTCAAGGTAGTCGGCTACACCAAGCAACTCCGCAGATCGCTTCTCGTCGGCCTCCGCCGCTCGGCGCACGTCGGCTGCGGCCTTCATAATCAACATTGCTGCTTTCTTTTCGTCGTTGCTCACGCTCTTCCCGCCCATCACATACTTGCGACCACACGATAGCCAGCGCGTTCGGCCAATGCGTACAAATTTAACTGTACCATTGAACGGCTTCCGTCGACCAAAGGTCAATGTATATTGGCGTCTTGCGTCTCCAGATCAGCGCGGTTCCACCAAAATCGCACGAAAGTCGTTGACGTTTGTAAGGGTTGGGCCGGGCGCGACAAGATCCTGAAGAGCACTAAAAATGCTCGCCGAGTCGTTTGCCGCAAGAGCTTGCCGTACGTCGTGTCTAGCTGCTCGGGCCCGAGCCAATGTATCGGGCGTGAGAAACGCGCCTGCGGCGCCCGCGACGCCATCAACTCCATCCGTATCGGCAGATAAAGCCCAAACCCCGCCTATACCTTCAAGCTCCAAGGCAAGAGCCAGTACAAACTCGGTGTTTGGCCCACCTCGACCCGGGCCGCGAACCTCTACTGTATACTCACCGCCAGAGAGAATAACACACGGCGGCGCAACGGGCCCCTGCCCCCCAAGGATCGCGCGCACAAGCGCCGCGTGATCAGCGGCACCCTGAAGTGCCGATCCGGTGCATGTATCGCCTAGATTATGTACGCTTAGGCCTAAGCGAGTTGCCAGCGCAGCGGACGCGGCCAGCGCGTCGGTCGGTCGCGCAACGATGTGAGTTGATACATTCGCCGATAGAGTTTTGGGCGTTTCCGTTTTATGCGACGTCAATACATTCTCGATCGTTTTAGAGAGCGCGATACCATGGCGCCGTAATACAGCCAGCGCATCACCGCAGGTTGTCGGATCGGGCACCGTCGGACCCGACGCGATTACCGCAAGATCATCGCCGACAACGTCTGAGACAACCAAGCTCAGGATAGTTGCCGGCGCCGCCAGATTTGCAAGACGTCCGCCCTTTACTGCCGAGAGATGCTTGCGGACGCAATTGATCTCGTCGATGGAAGATCCTGATTTCAAGAGCGCCGTGACGATCGCACGTTTTTCCACAAGCGATACAGATTCAGCCGGCGCGATGAGAAGAGATGACGCACCGCCGGATAGAAGACAAATAACGATATCCCCGGCCTTGGCCGCCTGAACGAGATTCATAACACGTGCCGTCGCACGTAGACCTCTGTCGTCCGGGAGCGGATGACTTGCCTCGGCAACTTCAATATGCGTACAGGTGGCCGCGTATCCATCCGGTACAATGACCAGGCCGCTCACCTCGCCGGAGACATTCCGCTCGACGACTTGCGCCATTTCTGCAGCGGCCTTGCCCGCGCCAACGACAATGACACGCCCTGAACCGATAGGACTTAAAGATTTCAGATGCGCCTCAACGCCCGCTGCCGAACGCGCTCCGGCCAGCGCGGCGTCGAAGAGACGGCGCAACAAAGCCCGCGGAGTTATTTCTGAATATTTTTCAGCAGGGTGAGAGTTCGGCGGCATGAGTTTTGGCTCAGCCTCACAACTGCAATGTGAGGTCGCACGCAGCACAGCCACTCATTTTATTGCGCGGCTTGCAGCTGTAGCTCCGCGATCGGCAGATACATTGAAAAACAAGTACCGCGTCCCACTTTACTATCAGCGATCACTGTCCCGCCCCAGCTCTTGGCAAGTCCCGAAACGACCGACAGGCCCAAGCCCGTACCTTTTCCTTGCGCTTTAGTGGTGAAAAACGGATCGAACACCTTAGACATATATTCAGGGTCAATGCCGGTTCCGCTGTCTTCCACATCCAGCCGGCAATAACGACCCGTAGGCAGTCCCATGGTTGCTCCGCGTTCCGCGGAAACTTGCTCTTCTTCGGCGCGCACAAAAATATCCCCCCCGTCAGGCATCGCCTCGCCCGCATTGGTGATAAGATTGGTCAGCGCTTGGGCTAATCCGGTTCGATCAACCAGAACCTGGGAATCTGCTACATTCTCATCCACAACAAGAGAAATATTCGATGCGAGCATGCTCTCAACAAGCTCTGCCGTCTCGGAAATAACTCCTAAAACATTTACGTTGTCGCGTTTTGGCTGACCTTCCCGCGCGTAAGCTAAAACGTTCTTAACAATCAGTGTCCCGTGTTCAGAAGCGCGCGCAATACGGCTAAAATACTTCTTAATGGTCTGTGATATGCCCGGCGTCGTTTCACCGACCGTAGCGTAGATAAGTATGGGCTGTATGAGATTATTGATTTCGTGAGCTAAACCGCCGGCCAAACGGCCCAGCGCTTCGACCTTCCGGCGATGCTCCGCCGTATCCCGCTGTTGTTTGAGTTCGGTCACGTCATTTCCCGCCCCGCGAAAACCGACGAAGCGACCATCTCTATCATAGCGTGGGTTTCCACTTACCCTCACCCAATGCTTCTCGCCTGCCGCATCTACCGCCGGAACGACAAGATTGCGAAACTGGCGCCCGCTAGATAGCGCCTCGTGCA
>JAUIGX010000158.1 GCA_030432435.1 Alphaproteobacteria bacterium | reverse complement strand
CCATCGATCCCGCCGCGCTTCTCAATTGTCCGCAGGCCGGTCGTCGTTACTTTCATCCGCACTTTCTCGCGCAGAATCTCGGACAACAGCGTCACTTGATGCAAGTTCGGCAGAAACCGGCGACGCGATTTGTTATTAGCGTGGCTAACGTTATTGCCGGTCTGAACACCCCGGCCGGTGGCTGCACAACGGCGCGCCATGACAAAATCCTTCCTACTGGGAGGGCAGCGCTCTAGCGCCAGCCCACGAAGTCCGGCGTTTTACCCGCTGGCCCTGGCGCGGTCAAGGCCAAAACCGGGCGTCCCCAAAACGAAAAAGATACTATTTTTCAACGTCTTGATATCTTTCGAGACGCGCCTTTAGGGTCGGCAGCGATCTGCCTCGGCTTTGACGGGGCCTCTATGGCGGGAATCCCCTCCAAAAGACCCCGAATCCCGGCAAGGACGAGGTACTGCCGCAAGTCGTGCGCCATCATCGTCTTCAGCCCCAAATTGGCCCGGTGCAGGGCGAGCAAGCGGGCAAGCTTGTCGTGTTCGCTCGCTGTTCTTGGCGGTTTCTCGCGCATTTCCGCAAGAGCCCCGTCAAGAAGGCCGCGCATTTCACCACGGCGACTCCGATATACCGCCAGAGCTTCCTTGATCAATTCGCCCCGGTCCGTGCGATTTTCCGCATGAGCTTTGGTTCGGAGTCGGGCGGATTTTTTACGCGGGGCTCGCCTGGGCGAGCTACGCCCCAGCCAAGTCCTTATGCGATTCCCCCACCCAGGCATCACGCCCGCGGCGTACCCGTCGGAAGCCCTGCATCAAGGCGGTCCGACACATCGGCAAGACGCCGCATCGCTTCCGCATCGTCGTGGTCAAATAAATCCTCGCCGATTTTGGCGCGCGCCCCTCGCCCCACCGGCGCGGACGCAGAAGTGGCGGTATCTTTTGCCGCAGCGCTGGCCTGTTTCGCCGCAGCCACGTTGGCCAAATCATCTGCCTTCAAGAGCAAGCGATAACCGCGCCCAAGCACGCCTTCATCCAAAATCTCCAGCATCGTTTTGTCATCGGCGGTCGACGTGATTCGCTCATAGCGCCGCACAAAGCTTGCCAGCGCCGCTCGCGAAATTGGATCGCGAGTCACCGCTTCGGCCATGCGCTCGGAAATATCAGGATGAGAGACCGAGAAATTGAGAAACGATTGAACGAACACACTCAAGTCGCCTGCGCCGAAACGCGCCCACGCGCCATCCACCTCGTCGCGGCCGATAACCCCGAGGCGTTCAGCCAGTACGGCCGCATTGCTCGCCAAATCCTGCAACGCCATACGGCGAGACTCGGCCAGCTGAACGCGCACCGTCTGGGCTTGCAATTCCAGCAGTGCCCGCGTTTGGCTCTCTGCTTGCTGCACACTATTTCGGCTCAATGCGGTCATTTCGGCGAGCCGGATGACCAGCTGAGCAACACCGCGCCGCTGCTCCAGGATAGAGATAAACAGCCAAAGCGCGGCCGGCGGCCCGCCAGCTCCGGCCAAAACCGTGGCGAGTTCCGACGGCGACAGAGCCAGGAACCCGGCCCAGCCGATATTGCTAAGATAAGCTCCGACCATCACCGCCCAGGCAGTGGTTACAGCAACAGCCAGAATAAAAGGTATACGATCAGTCTTCACGAGGCGTCCTTATGGGATACGCGAGCGGCACTGAACAACTGTACAAGGCCTTGTGCGCTAGACAACTGAACGGTACGACGGCGCCAATTGTAGGTGGCGCGAGTCCGGGCGTCTATGGATGTTGTAAGAAACGAAGGCGCGACCCATGAGCTATCTCGACAAAGTAGACCGCTGCAACGTCCGCGATCTTTCCAAATACACGCCCTTCGTAATCGAGGGCATCCAAGTTGGTTGGCTCTCGCCCGAGCGGACCGAAGTGGTTCTGCGGCACCAGGGTGTTTTTGTGAAAACGGACACCGCAATCACCATGAGCCCCGCTCTATCGACGCCCGAGGACCGCACAAAAGCCTTGGCCGACATCGCCCCCGAACTTGTCGCCTCCGGCCTCTTCCGCCCCGGCACGGGCGAGATGTACGGCGTTAAGAACCAGTGGAGCGACCCGGCGCTCCTGCGCATGGACCGCATGCTTGTCCCCGCCTTCGGCACCCGCGCCTACGGCGTACATCTTAACGGAAGCGTTGTGAAAGATGGGCTCACGCACCTTTGGATCGGCACCCGCGCCGCCGACCGCATCGTCGAGCCGGGCAAGCTCGACAATATGGTCGCCGGCGGCCAGCCGTTCGGCCTCTCGCTCACTGAGAATCTGATCAAAGAAGCCGATGAGGAAGCGGGCCTCTCCGCGGATCTTGCGCAAAACGCCAGGGCAACAAGCGTCATTTCCTATTGCTTCGAGTCCGCCAACGGCCTGCGCAACGATACCCTGTTTTGCTATGACCTCGAGGTGCCGGAGGGCGTCACCCCTCGCAATACCGACGGAGAAATCAGCAGATTCGAGCTGATGCCTCTGCCCGAGGTTCTGGACCTGGTCCGAGACACCAACCGCTTCAAATTCAACGTTAATCTGGTGATTATCGACCTTGCCATGCGCCTCGGAGCCCTGACCCCGGAAAACACCCCAAAGTATGAGCAAATTGCCGCTGGGCTGCGCACGAGGCCTTAGCCAGAGCGGAGCCCGTGCCCAAACCCACCAAATACTGCAGGCTATGTGCTTGATTGAGTTGACTTATTAACTTTCACTCGGCATTGATGCGCACAGCATAACAGCGTTAGACTCAGGGATCGGCGCCGTTTCACGGCAGCCCCACGGAACCCACAGTCACAGGTAGATCACAGGTAGATGCACTTCCTCGATTTCGAAAAGCCCATCGCCGAACTTGAAGGCAAGATCGCCGAGCTTCGACATCTGTCGGACGCCGACGGCCTGAACATTGCCGAAGAGGTCGGCCGCCTGCAGTCCCGCGTGGACAAGGATCTCCGCTCAACCTACGCAAAACTTTCGCCGTGGCAAAAAACGCAGGTCGCGCGCCACCCGGACCGGCCCCACGCCCTCGACTATATTAATGCCCTGATCGAAGACTTCATGCCGCTGGCGGGCGACCGTCTCTATGCGGAAGACGAGGCCATCGTCGGCGGTCTCGGCCGCTTCAAGGGCCGCTCGGTCATGGTCATCGGTCTTGAAAAAGGCCGCGATACGGAAACCCGTATTAGACATAATTTCGGCATGGCCCGCCCGGAAGGCTACCGTAAAGCGCGCCGCCTGATGGAACTGGCCGACAAGTTCCACATTCCGGTTCTCACTTTTGTAGACACTGCCGGCGCTTATCCCGGCATCGGCGCGGAAGAACGCGGCCAGGCCGAGGCCATCGCTCGTTGCATAGACTGCTGCTTGTCTCTTCGCGTTCCGTTGATTTCGGTGGTCATCGGCGAAGGCGGGTCCGGCGGCGCGATTGCGCTCGCAGCCGGCAATGTGGTGCTGATGTTGGAACACGCCATCTATTCGGTGATTTCGCCAGAGGGTTGCGCGTCCATCCTATGGCGCGACGGCGATCAGGCAAAAGTCGCGGCGGAGGCTTTGAAACTCACGGCGCAGGATCTAGAACGCCTGGGTGTGATTGACGGCATTATCCCCGAGCCTCTCGGCGGGGCGCACCGTTCGCGCGAAGCGATCTTCACCGCCGTGCGCGAAACCCTCGATATGCATCTCGGACAACTAATTCGAATTGACGGCGGTCAGCTGCGCGTGCGCCGCCGCGATAAGTTCCTGCAGATGGGCCGCAGCGGCGTCCAATAAGCGCGCAGATAAATCCGCGCACACCGCCTAACTGTTAAGCGCTTTCACGCCGGGCAGTTCTTTACCCTCAAGCCACTCCAAGAACGCGCCGCCGGCAGTAGACACATAGGTCAACTTATCGAGTACGCCTGCGCCGTTCAGCGCCGAGACCGTATCGCCGCCGCCCGCCACCGAAACCAAAGCACCCGCTTTCGTTAAATCGGCCACAGCTTTCGCCAACGCGTTCGTGCCTTCATCGAAGGGTTTGATCTCGAACGCCCCCAGCGGTCCGTTCCACAACAATGTTTTGCAGGACTTAAGTTTCTCCTCCAGCGTTTTTACCGTCGCCGGACCCACATCGAGGATCATCGCATCCGCAGGCACCGCGTTGATGTCGCACACCCTTGCATCCGCCCCGGCCTTGAATTCTCTCGCCACAACCGCATCTACCGGCAGCAGTATCTCGCAGTTCACCGACTTGGCCTTGTCGAGCACAGCCCGCGCCGTCTCGGCCAGATCATGCTCGCAAAGCGATTTGCCCACATCAACGCCTTGCGCGTTCAAGAACGTGTTTGCCATACCGCCGCCGATCACCAGCATGTCCACCTTCTGCACAAGGTTATCGAGCAGATCGAGTTTGGTGGAAATTTTGCTGCCGCCGATAATCGCAACCACTTTGGGCCGCGGATTGACCAGCACCGTTTCCAGGGCTTCGAGTTCGGCCTGCATCTGCCGCCCGGCATAAGCCGGTAACAGATGCGCAAGCCCTTCGGTCGAAGCATGGGCGCGGTGCGCAACCGAAAACCCGTCGTTGACATAGACATCGCCGAGCGCCGCCAGTTCTTTCACGAACGCAGGATCGTTGGCTTCCTCTCCCGCGTGATAGCGCAGGTTCTCAAGCAAGAGCACATGACCCGGCTGAAGTCCGGCCACAGCCTGCGTTGCCGCCTCGCCGATGCAATCCTCGGCGAATGCGACATCATGGCCGAGCGCCTGCGACAGCGCCTTGGCCACCGGCCGCAGGCTCATCTCGGGCACCCGTTTTCCCTTGGGACGATCAAAGTGCGAGAGAACGATCACCTTCGCCCGTTTGGCGACAAGGCCGCGCAAGGTCGGCATAAAGCGCTCGATACGCGTGTTGTCCGTCACCCGGCCGTCGTTCATGGGCACATTAAGGTCGGCGCGAACAAGCACCCGTTTTCCGGCGATGTCCGCCTGGCCTATGGTTTTAAAATTGAACATGGACGTAGGCGTTAGATCAGCTTGCCCATGGTCGCCAGGGTGTCGAGCATACGATTGGAGAAACCCCACTCGTTGTCATACCACGACAATACCCGCACAAAGTTACCGGGCATCACCTTGGTCTGCGTTGCGTCGAACGTGCTCGATGCAGGATTGTGATTAAAGTCGATGGACACCAGCGGCAGCGTGTTCACGGCCAGCACGCCTTTCAGCGCCCCGCCGAAGCTCTTGCCTTCAGCGGCATCGGTCATGGCCTGGTTGATGGCCTCTTCCGTTGCGGCCTTCGACAGCACGCATTTCAAATCCACAACCGAGACATTGGGAGTCGGCACGCGGATCGACGAGCCGTCCAGCTTGCCTTTAAGTTCCGGCAGCACTTCGCCCACGGCCGTTGCTGCGCCGGTCGAGGTCGGGATCATGCTCAAGGCGGCGGCACGCGCGCGGCGCAAATCTTTATGCAGCGTATCGACGGTCGCCTGATCGCCGGTGTAGGCGTGAATCGTCGTCATGTAGCCCTGCTCAATTCCGTACAGGGAGTGCAGAACATGGGCGACCGGTGCGAGACAGTTGGTCGTGCACGAGGCGTTACTGATAATGGTGTGATCTTTGGTCAGTTTGTCGTGGTTCACGCCGTACACAACGGTCAGATCTGCACCCTTCGACGGAGCCGAAACCACAACCCGCTTCGCACCCGCATCCAGATGGACCTGCGCCTTATCGCGGTCGGTGAAAATGCCGGTACACTCGGCGACAATATCAATATTCAGTTCTTTCCACGGCAGTTTCGTGGGGTCGCGCTCCTTGAGCGCCTTTACGTCGCGGCCGTTCACTTTCATCACGTCGCCGGATACCGAAACGTCGGCATTCAGCGGTCCGTGGACGGAGTCGTAACTCAGCAAATGTGCGTTGGAGTCCGCCGGGCCGAGATCGTTGATAGCGACGATTTCTATATCCGAACGCTTTGATTCGACCAGAGCCCGAAAAACCATGCGGCCAATGCGGCCAAAACCGTTGAGTGCGACGCGAACTGCCATGGGATATTCCGCTTCCTTCTTGATTGAGGCTGGGACGCAGGCCGGTGAGCCCCGATGAGCCGCAGCTCAAATGCGTCCAAACTTAAGAGTAGCCGGAAATACAATAGTCGCAGCCGGAATCCAAGCATGGTCGCAAAATCTCGCCGAAAATCCCCAGAAATCTGCCGATTTGGAAGTTTTATGGCGCAGGTGCAACGGAATCCCGGCCACATCCGTTAAAAGAAGCAGGCTTAAAGATTCGGTGCGGCGCACCCCATACACCCGCGCCGACCCGCAAGCACTAAGCCGGAACTTGAAATGCGAAAATGAGCAAGTCGGGCCTGAGACTTCGGACGCAGGACCAAGAAATGAGGGGGCGTAAGATGGGAAAATTTCCCAATCACGCACTGGCTTTTACTCGCAACTTAGGTGGCAATGCCGCCGAATACACTGATCGCGGGAGGATACGCCGTGACAAGTTCAATTTTTATTGCTCCTCCTCTCCAATGACCCTAGGCTTCTTGTCTGAACACACCTCGGTTTGGCTGAATGAAGGAGCGCCATAATGCTTCCAGCTAAACCTAAAGACCTTCAACTCGCCCTCAACCGCGTGACCTTTGGCGCTAGGGATTTTGATGTCCAAAGCGTCGAGGCTTTAGGCTGGGACGTGTGGGTTGCAGCCCAGATCACTCCTCCAGACGGCGACGAACCGGCTCTGGATGCGCATATCAAAGCGCAGACCATGCCCATCAAGTACCCCGCCGCCAATCCGTCAAACACCAACGGCACATGGAAAGCCGTCGATGAAGACCGCCCGCTTCTGTACATCGACGCCGACATCGAAACGCTTTGGCAAGTCGCGCGAGAAGCGGGCAAATCAATTTCATTCCAAGAACGATTCCGCGTCCAGCAAGAATTAGCGGCAGCCACCTGGATCAGAAACGCTCACAGCCAGTATCAGCTGCGGGAGTTCATGGCCGACTTCTGGCACAACCACTTCAACATCGGCAAAGCCGAGAACCAGCTGGCGACCACCTTGCTCCCCGCCTACGACCGCGAAACTATTCGCCCAAATGTGTTCGGTAATTTCCGCACACTGCTCGAAGCCACCGCCACCTCGCCGTCCATGCTGATGTATCTCGACAACTGGGTAAGCAACGCGACCTTTCCCAACGAAAACTACGCCCGCGAAATCATGGAACTACATACATTGGGGGAAGACGCCTATCTTGGGGTCGGCGGCGATAGCGTCGTTGAAACCGGACCCAACGGCATCGCCGTCGGCTTTACCGATCAGGATGTGCTTCAGGCTTCAAGGGCATTGTCCGGGTGGACCATTGAGTTCGGTCAACGCTTCGGTGGCCAGCCGATACCCTCGACGGGAAAATTTATATTCAATCCGTTCCAGCATCACACCGGCGCCGGCGAAGTGTTAGGCGTCGATCTGTCGGCAGAGTCCGGCATGGCCCAAGGTCAGAAATTTCTCGACATCATCGCCACACACCCGGCCACGGCAACGTTTATCTGCACGAAGTTGTGCACGCGCATATTCGGCGATAACCCGCCGCAAGCTGTCGTTGATCGCGCAACAGAAACGTGGTTGGCGAACACGGAAGAGCCCGATCAGATCGGCCGCGTTCTGCAAACCATTCTTGTGGACGGCGACGAAATCTTCACCGCCCCGGCTGCTAAAATTCGGCGGCCCTACGAGCGGCTGCTCGCGCTAGCCCGCACAACATACACAACAGTGAATGCGGCCACTTACATGACACTCGCGCTTGACCCGCTCAACGACGGTCTGTTCGCCTGGCAAGCCCCCAACGGACGGCCTGATGTGAACGACTACTGGCTTGCGGCCGGTGCAACTCTGACGACCTGGAATCTGCTTATCGCCTTACCGAGTCTTCCCGAGTTTAGTGTGAGCTTCGATGCACAGACGCCGGAAGGCGCGGCATCTTCGGCGACAGGTGTGGTGGAGTATTGGGTTGGCCGCATGCTGGGATATGCGCTCAGTCCAGCCGCGATGAACGCGCTGATTGTCGATCAGGCCGGAATTTACGGCGTACCGTTCCAGCGAAACATTCCCGACAACGCCACGAATATCGAACTCGTCTACCGCCGTCTGGTGAGCCTCATCGCCACGTCGGAAGAATTTTCGTTCCGCTAGGGGGGGATGGACATGAATATTTCACGACGCAATCTTCTCGCGGGC
>JAUIGX010000157.1 GCA_030432435.1 Alphaproteobacteria bacterium | reverse complement strand
TCACAGCCGCTGGTCACATCAAAGACGAACCCCTGGCTTTATAGCGGGAGCATCGCGGCCTACTTGAGCGAGGACATAACACTTTACGCAAGCTACACCCGCGGCCTGGAAGAATCGGGGATCGCACCTGAAAATGCTTCCAATCCAGGAGAAGCACTGCCCGCCAGCCTAACCGATCAGATAGATGCGGGCCTTCGCTACAAACTGACGCCGGACCTCACGCTGGTGGCCGGCGTCTTTGAAATCAGCAAACCCTATTTTGACCAGAACTCGGCGAATCTCTTTACCCAAGTAGGTTCCTTGCGCCACCGCGGCATCGAGTTTTCGCTATCCGGCGAGCCTATAGAAGACTTAAAGATCGTTGCCGGCGCCATGCTTCTGCAGGCGCGCGTCTCTGGCACCACTGTGGATCAAGGAACTATCGGCAACGTGCCGCCGGGACGTGTCCCCGTTCTCATCCGTCTGAATGCCGACTATGGACCAGCTTCCTGGCGCGGCTTCTCGGTGAACGCAAAAATCAATCACGAAAATTCGCACTACGCGAACCGAGTCAACACTCTCAGAATTTCGTCCGCGACGACATTTGATGTGGGCGCACGGTACAACTTCGAGATATATGGCGCCGACGCATCGCTACGATTCGATGCCAAGAACCTCACCAATGTATACATATGGACCGTCGAGGGTGCCTCCGGACAATATCAACCCATGGCGCCACGGAGATACTCTGCGCGTATCGCTATAGATTTTTAACGACCACGGCAGGCGCGTCCGCCGAATCTACGCCTTTTCCAGGGCTTGAGTGATGTCGGCGAGAATATCGTCCGGATGCTCGAGGCCGATCGATAAGCGCACATATCCAGGCGTGACGCCGCTGGCCACCTGATCTTTCTCCGAAAGCTGGGAATGAGTTGTCGAGGCCGGGTGAATCGCGAGCGAACGAGCATCACCGATATTTGCGACGTGATAGAGCAGCTCAAGCGCGTTGATAAACCGCTGTCCTGCACCAGCACCGTCTTTGAGCTCGAAGCCGAGCAACCCCCCGTACAGGCCGTCATTGAGGTACGCATCCGCGCGACGGCGCGCTTCGCCGGTCATGAGGCCCGGATAAATCACCTTGGTGACCTTAGGGTGCTTGCTGAGAGCTTGGGCAACCGCGGCGGCATTTTCGCTATGGCGGCGCATACGTAGCGGCAGAGTTTCAAGACCTTGCATAAGCTGGAAGGCGTTGAATGGGCTTGCGGCGGCGCCGGTGTCGCGCAGCAACGTAACGCGCATGCGCAGAATAAACGCGATCGGACCCAGAGGCTTAACAGCCTGTGTCCATATAGCACCGTGGTAACTAGGGTCCGGCGTATTCAAAAGCGGAAACCGCGCGGCATTGCCTTCCCAATCGAAGTTACCGCCATCAATAACCGCGCCGCCGATGGTCGTGCCGTGCCCACCGACGTATTTTGTGGTCGAATACATCACGACAGCCGCACCACTTTCTAAGGGCCGGCAAATCATCGGCGCGGCGGTGTTGTCGACGATCAGCGGAACTCCCAGCTTACGGCCGATATCAGCGACTTCCTTGATTGGAAAGACTTCAAGCTTGGGGTTCGGCAGCGTTTCCGCATAGTAACAACGGGTTTTATCATCCGTCGCGCGCGCAAAAGCCTCCGGGTCCGCCGGGTCCACAAAGCGCGCCTCGATACCCAATTGCTTGAGCGTGTTAGCGAACAAATTCCATGTTCCGCCATAAAGATTGGTGGATGTAACGATATTATCGCCCGCACTGGCGAGGTTGAGAATGCAATAGGTGCTCGCGGCTTGGCCTGAAGCCACGGTCAGCGCGGCCACACCGCCTTCAACAGCCGCAAGCCGCTGTTCGAAGACATCCTGCGTCGGGTTCATGATGCGGGTGTAAATGTTGCCCAATTCCTTGAGCGCAAACAGGTTGGCCGCATGTTCGGTATCTTTGAACTGGTAGGACGTTGTCTGATAGATCGGCACGGCTACCGCGCCCGTTGCCGGGTCGGCACGCCAACCGCCATGTAGAGCCAGTGTGTCGGGGTGAAGTTTAGACTTGTCCATGGTGCCTCCAGATTTACGACCCCGGAAAGGTAAGCTGAAACACCACCGCGTCAACCCACATCAGACACGAAGATGCTGCCGGGCGCGGCTAGAGTGTGTTATGGACCCTCATTGAACGATAATGTGAATGCGAGATGGCGACGATGTCCGGCGACTATTACGTCTTAACACTTTCATGTCCGAATCGACCCGGCATAGTTGCTGCGGTGGCTACCACTTTGTTTGAGAGCGGTGCAGATATCCTTGAAGCGCATCAATACGATGATGAAGAGACGGGGATGTTTTTTGCGCGAATAGGGTTTGGATTTGTCGGCGCCAAAGATCTGCCGGCATTCCAGACGAAGTTCGAGGCCGTGGGGGTGCGTTTCAAAATGAATTGGAACGTTCGGAATCTAGCCGACCGACCGCGAGTAATGATTCTGGCCTCACAGTCGGACCACTGCTTAGCCGACTTGCTTTATCGATGGCGCATCGGTGAATTGGCCATGGACATTGCCGGGATTGTTTCCAATCACCCCCGCACCACCTACGCGCACCATGATTTCGGTGACATTCCTTTTCACCACCTGCCCGTCACGAACGAGACACGGCCTCATCAAGAGAGCGCTATCTGGAAACTCGTGAAAGACAATCAGGTCGAGCTCGTTGTCTTAGCCCGCTACATGCAGATTCTATCTGATGACCTTGCAGCCAAGCTCGCCGGGCGTTGTATCAACATACACCACTCCTTTCTGCCTGGATTTAAAGGCGCGAAACCCTATCATCAAGCTCACGCGCGGGGCGTAAAGCTGATTGGAGCGACAGCACATTACGTAACGGCCAGCCTTGATGAGGGGCCCATCATCGAACAGGATGTTGAGCGCGCCAGCCATCAAGACACCCCCAAAGCACTGGTGCAGAAAGGGCGTGATATTGAACGGCGCGTTCTAGCGCGCGCGGTAGCCTGGCATCTGGAAGGGCGCGTTCTTCTGAATAAGAACAAGACAGTCGTTTTCAGAGACTAATGAATATCGGCCACTGCCGTTATAGGCGCGGCGCCGAGCCCATTCAGCGGCATTCGGATTCGACGGGCCCTTCAATCTTCGGATTGACGATCAATTCATGCGACGCACTGCAGACCTCTGATTTTTCGGAAATGGCAATTTTTCCATCTGGGCAACGCGTTGTCGTGTACTCGCGCTTGCCTTTATGCCAGTAGGAAAATGACACAGAAAGGTTGCACACCTCTTCTTTGTCGGACGCACTATAAATCGTGACGGTGTTCCCTTCAGCGGTAGCCGTGAATGTCGCGGCCTCCGTAGGAATTGCCCATAACGCGAGAAGCGTTGCACTTAAAATACCAAACTTCTTCATCATGACATTTCCTATGGAGCCGACCTCAACACCGCACCGTTTACTAACGGCGTGCGACTTTCTTCTTGGCCTTCTTTTTCACCGTTTTCTTCGCAGCTTTTTTGACAGGCTTCTTCACTACCTTTTTAGCCGCCTTCTTTGCCACTTTTTTCTTGGCCTTACTTTTTGGCTTTTTGGTGGCGGATTTACGCGCCGAGCCATGAACGGGAATTTTCGCCTTCTTCATCTCATCCAATAACGCCGGGATACCAAGCGTATAGGAGTGAATTCCAAGCACTGCTGTAAGCTGGAAAACCTCCATGATCTCGTCAACGGTCGCGCCGTGCTTCAGTGCATTTTCAATATGAACATGCGTGCCGGGCTCGTACAGATGAGTGGTTGCGGCATCAATCGCGATATAAATGAACTCACGGATCTTGGGATCGAGCACCCCATGAAGCCAGGGCACCGACGAGAGATTCATGTAGGACTCAAAAAAGTCGGGAGAATTCTGCAAAACGCCGTCCCAAAGCGCGCTCCAGTATCCGCGGTTTTTCGTGAACTGGTCCTTCAGAGCCTGGCGGCGAGCGTCGAGCGGCCTCGGCGCTATTTCAGACTCTCGGCCAGCTTTTTTCATTTGTTCAAAAAGAATCGGCACGCCCATAGTCACGGTGTGAATGCCCAGAACACTGGTGAGCTGCAACACCTCCATAATCTCTTCTTTGGTGGCGCCGTAACGCAAGGCATTGCCCATGTGCACACGCAAGCCCTGGTCGTGCAGATGAGTCGTCGACGCGTCAATTGCGATGTAGATAAACTCTTTGACCTTGGGCTCGAGCGGACCGTTTTTCCATGGCACCGAGGAGTACTGCATATAAGCTTCGAAAAACTCGGGCGAAAGATCCAGAATGTCGTTCCAAAGCGCATTCCAATAGCCGCGGGCCTTGGTGAATTCCGTCTTCAGCTTCTTTCTGCGTGCATCGAGTTTTCTAGCCATGTGGTGTCATCTCCTCCCTAAAGGCGACTTTGCATATCTGGGCATATACAAAATGCATAAAATTGAATTGGTCTATTGCCATAGTTCTACACCATGAACAATCAGCCCTCTCCAGCAAAATAGCCGTTTCAATTACTTCCAACCGTTGTCCAATGCCAAGGGTATAAAAAAATTCCGCATCTCGGCATTAGACATTTCCGGCTTCTCATAGTGCACAAAATGACCCGCATCCGGCGCAGGCGAGAATTTCAAGTTGGAGAAATAATCGCCAAGATTATCAGCCCATTCAATTTTGGCGATATTATCTTTCTCACCCCAAAATACCCGCGTGGGGCATGCAATGGGCGCGACCTTCGGCGCCCCTTCTGTAATCCACTTTAGGCGCATAGCCAGGGCGCCCCGGTACCACTCCATACCCCCTTTGATGTTGCCTGGTTTCATGAAGTTATCGACCCACAATTCCAGATCTTTGTCGAATACATGAGGGTCCGCAGCCCAGCGGCTTAGAAAGTGTCTGAAATAAATGCGGCATGTATCGCGGTTGTAGCCCACCAGTTCTTCCGCCATCGGCCACTGATGAAAGTATTGGTAAAACATTTCCTTGAGATGCGTGGCTTCGCCCCAGCGCGTGCCCACACCAGCATAGGGGCAGTCGAAAAAAAACAAGGCGGCGGTCCGCGCCGGGTAGGCGCGGGCAAAGCCTTGAGCGACGTAAGCACCTACATCGTGGCTAACAATGGCCACGCGCTCAATATTCATTGCGTCCAGGAATTCTTTAAGGTCGTTTGTGAGAACGTCGGCTGTGGTGTTCTCTACCGGCTTACCATCGCGGCGGCGCGTATCTCCGAAGCCGCGAAGTTCCGGTACAATAACATCGAATTTCTCCGCAAGGGCTGGAATGTTTTCTTTCCAGGCGCGTCCAAACTCGGGCCAGCCGTGCAATAAAATCAGAGGCGGGCCCTGACCTTCACGCAGATAGTTTACCGATAGTTCGGACGTCTCCACCTTGTGATCTTTAAAGTCCATCACTCCCCCTCTGCGCTCGCTGCTATCACGAAAGCCTAAGGGCGCGGCAACGGCAACTCAATAGTCTCGCCGCCAGAGGACGCCAAGATCAGCACCCGTTTCGTCGCTTGTGGTGGATTGCAGAGAAATGGAAGGTGAGAAGCGCCATTCGACAATAAATTTACGGCTATTGTCCGTAAGGTTTTGTTCAACGGCGACGTAAATGTTGCGGCCCACCTGCTCGCCGACAACCAGTGAGTCGCCGTCGGTCCCGCCAATGCTGATAACATCAAGGCCAAACGTTCGGCGCAGCACGCCGTTGAGCCCGCCCTCTGAGAGACCAGAGAGTTCAGCTGCAGCACTTGCGAGTTGAACGGATTCCAGCGGGCCAAGTTGACCGGAACCCTTACGAAACAGAAGGCGGGCGAGCACTTCGTCTTGCGGCAACGATGGACGTGACGACAGTGCGATGTCTGGGTTACTGGCACGGCCAGAGATAAAGACCGTGGCGGTTATGTCCTCGGCCTGACGCACGGCAGTGATCGCCAGCGCCGGGTCAACCTTGCCGCCACCGGTAAATGTAACCGTCCCTGAATCAAGAGTGAACGTCTGCCCGATGAACGAAAATGTTCCGCGATCTAGTGTGATAGATCCTGCTAGATCGGGCCGAGAGATATCGCCGCCCACATGGAGACGCCCGCGCCAAACCGACTCCAGGCCTCTTCCCTCGGCACGCAACAACTCATCGATGGTGAGAGTGACGTCGAGTTCAATAGGGGACGAGCCGTTTGTGAAGCCTCCGGTGTCCGGCGGCTCGCGCAAGAGCGGGATTTCGGGTGCATAGGATGCATCAAGTCTGACAGCAGAGCGCACGATTTGCAGGTCGCCCTCGAGCGTTCCACTCAGGACCGGCCCTGCATAAGCGACACTTCCTGTCGCGCCGACCGTTACGTCATCGCGGTTAACAAGAATAAGCCGGTCCAATTCTGTTGCGATATCCGCAGCCCATGAAGACGCCGCGCCTTCGCGGCCAATACGGCCCGTTGCATTGATGGTTCCGCTGTCGGCTCCTGCGGCACTCAACTGAAAGTCAAAAGCGTCCGCATTCTCCGCGGTGACTTCCGCCGCAAGGTCCTTCAGCACAGTGCCGCCGGGGATAAATTCGTAGTCACCTTCAGAAAGATATAGCCCCCCGGTGATTTGCGGCGCAGCCAAACTTCCGCTCAACGTTACGTCCAAACGCATCGTTCCGGCGAGCACATGATCGTCAATCGGCAACAAACGCCAGAGCGGCGTCAATTCACCATTCCACGTAGCTGAACCGCTTGCGGGGGCATCCACATCCACCTCTACCCGTCCGGCCGCCAGATCAATCAGCATTGGAATCTGCGCAGAAAGCTTGGCGGGCGCGCCGGACAAACCCGTCGCCGTACCGGAGACGACGGCCTGACCATCGCTCACGGTCGCCTGCAGCGCCACGTCTACCGGCGGGGCACCTGTTCCTACGGGTGCCGGAAACTTGCCTTGAAGATCAGCTTCGACAATCACGGCATTAGCCGGCCCCGACACCGACACATCCGCAGAAAGTGTCCCCGGTATACTGCCTCGCGGGTCGTTCATAAGCTGGGCCGACGATAATTCAGTCGCGGTCAGTTCTCCGGCAACAGTCCCGGCCTGCTTGTCCCATCGAAAGTCCGCTTCAATCGTACCGCCCGCGAAGCTCAGCGTCGTCGGCTCGAGAACAATCTCTGCTTCAGCTATGGATAGACGCGCCGGGTTTCTCAACTCTAACTGATACGAATCATCCTGAGCCGACAGCTTCTGCAAAATTATCAGCGTCGTGTCGTTTAAATTTATGTCAGCGCCCGCATCTAGAGCAAATGACAGAGGCCCCGCCGCCGGCGCTAGAAGTTCCACATGCAGTTCTTCGAACGAACCCTCTACTGATGCCGTCATCGTTTCGGCAAAACGGCCCCATGCGCTGACCCCGGTTGCAGTGACTTCGCTGCTAAGAAGAGTATCACCCGCCAGGTCGTTAAGTGTTGCCCGGCCCGTAAGAGCATCAGCGCCAAACACCGGCGTCGAGACCGCACCTGTCTCTATATCAAGGCCGGCAGACTGCACTCCATCCGTTTCCGAAAGATCGACTGTGATATCGGCCGCGCCGACAACCTCAAACCCGAGAGCGGAGGTGAGTGGGCCTAAATCGGCGAAGCGGCCCGCAAACGCGCCGTCCAAGATACCTTCCGTATCAATCGTAAGATCACCGGACACTTCACCGCTGCCCCCGGTAAATTCAAGTCCGCTGAGCGACGCCCCAGCCTCGCCCGCCGTGAAAGCGTCTGTAGATACGGTAAACGGGCCGCCTAACCATTGCCCGCTCCCGTTCAGCACCCCGATCAGACTATCGTCTTCGCGCGCTAAATCCGCCGCCAGGGAGACTTCGGTAAATGAAAGCGAGCCAAGCGCGATTTCTGCCGTAGAGGCGTTGACCTTTGCCTTGAGCGCCGCAAGTGAGCCGGAAAGTGCAATCTCGGCGCGTGCGGCCTGGGAAAGAACACTGCTTAAACTTTCCGCCGCAGCCGTCACCGTCAATGTCGACGACGTATGATCAAAACCGGCAGCTGTGCTTCTCCAACCACTGCTTCCTTTAACGGTGAGCGCACCTGCCGTTGCAGAAATATTGTTCACGGAAACGAGCGCACCTTCAGCAACGACATCTGCTGCTATCCGCATAGCGCCATTCAATAAAGGCGGAGACATGAAGGTGTCGGTGATTTCTATATCCAGACGCCCGCGCAGATCGTTCACATCGTTCA
>JAUIGX010000156.1 GCA_030432435.1 Alphaproteobacteria bacterium | reverse complement strand
CACGCGCGGGGTGTAGACATCAGCCAAGGAGGCCGCGAACTGCGGCGACGCACCGCTTCGTCCGGCGGCGACGGCCTGCTCAATACGTTCCATGACGCCAGACTTAACAGCTGCAACATCGCTTTCTGAAAGCCCAAGATCTGCCAGGAGTTTTTCCATTCTTTTGACAGGGTCTGACTGCGTAGCTCGCTTGATGTCTTCGCTATCACGGTACTTTTGTTGATCGCCTTCAAAGTGCCCCCGAACACGATGAGTCAGACATTCGATAACCTGAGGGCCTTTGCCGGCTCTAGCATTTGGAACGAGTTGTTTCGCGGCAGCCTGCACGGCAAAGACATCGTTGCCATCGACTGTTATGGACGGGATGTCGAAGACCTTCGCTAGGTCCGACAGCTTTCCGATAAACTCGCGGGACGTAGGTGAAAATTCGGACCAACCGTTATTCTCGCATACGAATACAAGCGGAAGTTTCCACATCGATGCCAAATTCAGGCATTCGTGCAATACGCCCTCTGCAAGTGCGCCGTCGCCGAAAAACACCACCGCGACCGAGTCTCGCTTCTTCACCTGATGTGCAAATGCACTTCCCAGGGCAATCGGGAGTCCAGCGCCGACAATGCCGTTGGCTCCTAACATTCCGACAGACGCATCTGCCACGTGCATCGAGCCGCCGCGCCCTCGACAGTAACCTTCGTCCTTGGCCATAATTTCCTGGAAGAGGCGATCTAGATCGACGCCTTTGGCGATAGCATGTCCATGGCCTCGGTGATTCGAGGCCACGGTATCCTGCGCCTCAAGCGCAGTCATAATGCCAACAGGCACCGCCTCCTGTCCGACGGAAAGGTGAATAAAGCCGGGAACCTCGCCATCGGCAAACAGGGTTCCGAGGCGTAACTCGGCTTCTCTGATGATCAATATTTCGGAATAGAGTGCGAGGGCCTCTTCCCGGGTTGCTCCGTTGGCCGGATGGCTGGATTTTGGTGGTTTCGTATTCGGCGATCGGGGCATTTTCGGATGTCTTTCGATACTGAACTCAATCGGCACAGACGCTTTGTCTCCGGCCCCAGCGCGGCATTCCCTAGGTATTCCAGCATATCAAGATTTAGCGGTGTGTAGAGGAGCCGACCCGAGCCCTTTTCACACAAAACGCTTGTATGAAAACCCGTGAGTTTACATTTATACCAGTAAGAATTACCGTCCGTAAAGGCTGGAGAAGCCGTGAAGAACAGGATGTTTCGCCCACAAGTTTTGCGGATTAAGGTAAATCTTTAGTCTTTGGCGCCTCTAAATTTATGTGTATGGACCCAAGCTATGGTTAAGGCAGGCAAACGATCCACTAGATCTGGAGACGACACCCTCTGGGACGAAGTGGCAACTCTCAAGCGTGAACGCATCTTAGCTGAAGCTGCGAAGCTTATTGCCGAGCGCGGCTATCACGGCACGACAATCGACGCGATTGCCGAAAAATTCGGCGCCACCAAACCGTTTGTTTATTATCATTTCGAATCGAAGGCGGATCTTTTAGTCGAAATCTGTCAGCGGGGAACCGTCCGGGCTTTGGAAGCAGCTGATCGCGCGATTTCAACGAACGGCAGTCCCTGGGAACGCCTGGATCAGTTTGTGACGGACTTTACGTCCATCGCTCTAGAAAATCACGACTACGTGGCGGTGTACTTTCGCGAAGAAATAAATCTGCCGCCGGTCCATGCCGAGCGTATCAACAATATGCGCAAAGAGATCGACCGGAAACTGACACGACTTCTTGAAGAGGGCGTACAGGCTGGAGATTTCAAAGTAGAAGACTCGCAAATTTGCTGTCTCGTGATTGCCGGTATGGTCAGTTACGCCTTCGCTTGGTATCGCGAAGGCGGCCGTCTCAGCACGGTCCAGATTGCAGCGCAGATGCGGCAATTGATTCGAAATATGGTCACCTGATGCCGTTTGCCGGGCGGCGACCTTGCCGAATACTATATAAGGCCCCTAAGTGATAATTCGTCTTTCAAATAGGCGTAGTAAATCGGCGCTGCGATAAGCCCTGTCACGCCAAATGCGGCTTCCATCACAAGCATGGCTACCAACAATTCCCAGGCGCGCGCTCTGATGCGTGTGCCGATGATGCGCGCGTTTACGAAATACTCAAGCTTGTGAATGACAACGAGAAAGACCAACGAAGCCGCAGCTATCGCGGGCGACACACTCAAGCTGACAATTACAATAACGGTGTTGGAGATCAAATTGCCTAGAACAGGCAGTAGCCCCACAATAAAGGTTACCGCAATCATGGTCTTTAGAAGAGGGAGGTGAATTCCCAACAACGGTAATATTACAGCGAGATATGTCGCAGTAATCACGGTGTTGAGTGCAGAGATTCGCACTTGTGAAAAAACAATATGCCGAAAGGCGCTTGCTAGGACGACTGTTCGTTCCGAGAGGGCCTGTGCGAGCGGGCCCTCGCCGGGGTGCTCCGCGCCTGCATAAAATGAGACCAATCCGCCAATGATCATGCCGATAACAAGTTGAAACACGAACCGGCCTACTTCCTGGCTAACTCCGCCAACTTGACCGGCGTGTTCCTGTAGCCATCCGGCCGCCAAGCTTTGGATATCGGCAATATTGCTCGGTAAGTAGCTGTGCGCCCAGGTCGGGAGATATTGTCGCGCTGTTCCGATAACGTCTGCCATCATCTCCAGTAGTCGTGCCAAACTGTCAGGACCGGTTGTTAGCGCAATGATTTGGGCAATGCCGAGTGTTGCCGCCACGATAAGAACGCCGGCAGGCACAGCGAGTGCGATTGTTCTCCCCGTTCCGTGGGCCACGCCAAGGCGGCGCAGGGGAGGGACCGTTAGCTGAACCAACTGATAGATAAGCAGCCCAGAAAGCAGTGCCGTGAGAAGACCAAGCTCCAGGACTAAAACAAGGGCAACGAGGGCCAGGACTTGCGAGACGGTCTGAATTTTCGACGTTGCGGTCACTTGGGCTCAATCATGCCGGCTGTCCCGGCCTTACTGTTCAGGCATCGCTTCGGCGCGAAGAAGGGCCCCTAGGTATGCATCCATAAAGTTTATAACACCATCTTTATTAAGATGATCGGTGTCATAAAAGAAGGCATCGTCGTTCGCGACGGTTGTGAAATCGTGAAGCTGGAAGCCATGCGCACCCAATACAGCCCGTACTTTAGCGTTGAACTCTTCTTCACCGGATAATTTGGTCAGAACGCGCTCGGGAAGCGGGGTTTTAACGGCGACAAGGTTAATGCCCCGCTGTGCAAGGGTGTCGGCAAGCCGATCAAGTTCGCCAATATAATTGTCGATTGTTTCCGAGCTTATAGAGTCTGGGTATAAAAAAGCCATGCGCCGTTCATCAACGCGGGCGTTTGTCCGGTACGTACGTGTGAACTTACTTTGCTCGGAGTCACTAAGGTCCGGTGCGAATCGCTCGTGATTATTGATTTTATAGAAACCGGTCAAATACCCGAGAATGAGGCCGCGTGTACTTGGATACTGCCACAGCGTGCGTAAAAGAGCCCAGTCGAAAGGCGCGCGTGCGAGCAATTCGGGATCGTCGATCCTAACCTCATTCCACTGTTCCGAATAGAACGCGAACGAATCGATAATATAAAGAACGTTCTTTGTGGAGTGCTCAGCGAGAAAGTAGTCGGTAAAAAATCTGGCGGGAACCGGTCCTGCACCTTCGATCGACAAATTCATGATTGAAGATTCGGTCAGATCTTCCAATCGCCGATTCATATCTTCAAAATCGAACGGCATCGCGTGCGATGCGCCAAGCACGATGTAATCATATTCCGCGAGGGGTGCGGTGTTGATCATGAACAGGCGGTTGCGTTTTGATGTCTCGAGGACGGTGATTTCCGCAAAAGCGTAAATCGCGCCGTAAATCAGCAAACCTATAACCAGCACCGGCATCCAAAGCCGCCCGCCTCGACGTTGAGCGTCTTCGGTAATTGCATATTCTTGTTCGACGTCCTGCGATATCACGGTAAATGCCTCGCTAGAAATTCATATAGACGAAGCCCTGGGTGCCCCACATTCCGATGACGAGTAGGGAGAAGCCCACTGCGTAATAGAAGGTCCACCGGACTATGGCCGGCCCGTCCGCCAATCGCCGCGACATGGGCTTCTTTTCGTCTAGGATCTCAACGCCCATCAAAAATACAATTAGACCGAGCGATAGGTAGAACTCTGTGTCCCAATTATAGCTAACGAGCAAGGTGGGCAGCTGGGGCAGGGCAGTCCATATGCGTTTGAGAACGCCTAAGGCATTGTCGATTGAGGATGCGCGGAAAAACACCCATGCGAGTCCAACGAGGTGGAATGTCAGGAATACAGACATCAGCGTCGTCAGAATTCCCGGCAAGCGAATGTGATTTGCCATCCATCGGCGAGGGGCTTCAATAGCAGTGTGTATGACCTGATATAGGCCGTTGAGACCGCCCCAGATCACGAACGTCCAGTTCGCACCATGCCAAAGGCCGCTAACCAAGAAAATGATCATGACGTTGGTATACTGACGCCACGCGGCGACGCGATTGCCCCCAAGGGGTATGTACAAATAGTCGCGGAACCAACGCATCAGCGACAAGTGCCAGCGCTTATTCCAAAATTCCGGCACTGATTTCGCCATATACGGTCGGCGAAAGTTTTCCATGAGGCGGATACCGAGTACGAGTGAGGCGCCGATGGCAATATCTGAGTACCCGGAAAAGTCGCAATAAATCTGGAACGCATAAAAATAGACAGCGACGACGACCGTAACAGGCGACTGAAACGCGGGATTGTTGAAACCCGCGTCCACGAAGACCGCCAAACGGTCGGCGATGACGACTTTCTTAAACAAGCCCCAAACAATCAACTGGAGGCCAGTGATGATCGCAATGCGATCCACGGTGATCGGTTTCGCGAGTTGAGCAAGGAAAGCGGGAGCTCGTTCTATGGGACCGGCAAGGAGTTTCGGAAAGAAGGCGACGTACACGGCAAGTTTGCCGAGATGGCGTTCCGGCTCAATAGTTTTGCGATAGGCATCTACAAGGTAGCTGATGCATGAAAATGTATAAAAAGAGAGGCCGACGGGCAGGATGATGTCCAGCCTGGGAAGTGCGACGGCGTCGCTAACGATATTGAGATTTGTAAGAAGCGGTTCAAACGACCCCATAAGGAAGTCGAAATACTTAAAGAGAAAGAGCGATGAGAGTTCGACAAGAATCCCGGCAGTTAAAAGGACGCGCCGTGTGGTTTGCCGGAACGGTTTGGCAACAACGATGCCGAATCCATAGGCTACCAGCGTCGTTGCGGCGAGTAAGAACAAATACTGCGGATCGAACGTGGAATAAAAGTAGTAGCTGCCGACAAGCAGCAGACTCCAGCGCCAGCGGTGCGGCACCACATAGTAGGCGCCCACAACAGCAGCGAAGAACAATAGAAAGTTAAATGAATTCGGTAACATGCGCCGATCATCCCCCTATCGGCGAATTGGAACGTAGTGGCTGTATGTGGCGCGCCGACTTTAGGCTCTAACGTACTAAAACCTTAAACCGTTGTCAGCGCGTCACTACAATACCTTAGTACGATGTCCACAAGTCCAAAAGTTCTTGTGGCAAGTCAGGCGGCTCAATTGACGGATTAAAATTAGCCGCCAAATATTTCTTCATATCTGTTATCTGCGGCTCGGTTAGCTGGGGCGAACGGTCCGCATGGCGATCAAATAATCCGTCCCAACCTTGTGCATCGAACTGTTGCAGCACGATCGGCACGAACGCGTGGCATATCGTGCAATTGTTGATGATCAGGTCCCGAGCTTCGCCGCATAGTGCTTCGTCCACGTTTTCAGACGGAACGCAGCGGAAAATCTCGTCCATATCCAGATCTTGCGCTTGCGCGCCTTGTCCGTCCGATAGAGCCACAAGTCCTGCCGCCATAAATAGCGCAGCAGCGACCTTGCGAAGAGACATGCTTTTTGAAAGGTCTAGCATTTGTATTCGTCCAGAATGTTAGGCGGGCGGAAGGGAGTAGTTTTCCAATTCCGGCGGCAGTTGTGGCACAGGGTTTTCCGGATTGAAGTGAGACTTCAAGAATTTACCGATCTCTACGTAGTCTGTGTCGCTGGTTTCTGGCACGCGCGAGCGATGGGCTTCTAAAAAGGTATCCCATTCGGCTTCTGTCTTTTGTGCCTTTACGAAAGGCGTGAACACATGACAGGCGGTGCAGGTGATAAGGGTTGTGTCGCGAGCGACCAAGCATGCGTCTTCGCTCATGTCACCGGCCGGGCAGAAAAATATCTTTTCGATATCGAGTTCTTGTGCGGCGGCCCCGTTGGGCTGCCCCAAAAAGCCGATCGTTGCGATCGCTGCCGCTGCTACGGTGATCCGCAGTGTTGATCCGCGGCTGTTGTCAGTAAAATTCAGCATCACGTGCCTTGCCTTTCTTTCGGTACTTCGTCCGTCGTGTTGGTTTCAACTTCATCTATAGAATAGACCGGAACAGTAATTTCTCGAACCATCTTATCTTTGGGAAAACCCCTATTTGCAAGTTCGAGGATTTTAGATCCGGTCTGATCATCGTAAAATTGTTCCTCGCACTCATGACAGACAAAAGCGGGAACATTCTCGACCACCACTAACCCCTTGTCCGTCCACATGGTTACATGAATCGCCGTGGGCACAGTCTTCTTCCCGCACTCAATGCATGCCATGGGAGAGGGTTTAGAGGCTTGTGTGTTCAAACTTATTGCTCCAGGTGTTTCCTTCAGGCGGAAAAGGATACGGCGGGTATCACGCCCGCCGCATCTCTTTTATGGCCTGAGATTGTGGCTAGATTACGCGGCCACCATTTTCTTGGCGGCAGCGACGGTTCTAGCCGCGTCCGGGGTCATCCAGGTGATCATCTCGCGGTTACCCGGCGGTGGTGCGTCAGGGAACGCCAGACGGGCGAACTTCGCACCCGGAACATCAATCGCCGCACGGGCGATGATCTCCGCCGAAGCGCCCATCGTCTCATGGCCGTGGTCAACCACCAGAAGCTTGCCGGTCTTGCGGACAGACGCCGCAATCTGCGCCGCTGGCATCGGTTTGATCGAGCGGATATCGACAACCTCGACACTTACCCCATCACCCTTCAGCGTAGCAGCAGCCTCGTTGACGTCCGCCATCGACGGGCCAATGCCCACAATGGTGATGTCGCTGCCTTCCTGAACGATGTTCGCCTCGCCGATCTTCAGCGCATAGGCGTCGTCCGGAACATCAATCCGCACCCGGTTGATCGAGCCGTAGTGATAGAAGATCACGGGATCAGGATCGCGAATGGCCGAGATCATCAGACCTTTCGCATCATGCGGGTTCGAGGGAACAACAACCTTCACCCCCGGCAAGCCCGCAAACAACGCTTCCTGGCCCGCATCCGAATGCTGGCCGGCCATGCCCGGCGTCCGTCCCGCGCCGTCCTGCCAAAGCACAAACGGCATAGACGCCTGACCACCGGTCATATGACGAAGCTTGCCGATCTGATTGAATACCAGATCAAAAGCCCGTGCCATGCACATGTAACCCGGGTTCGCGATGCACGGAACGCCCGACATCGCCGCGCCCGCCGCCGCGCCCACAAACCACTCTTCGTCGATGGGCGTGTACATCGGGACCCGGTCCTGGCCAAACTCACGGTGAAGGTCGATGACCTTCCCCAGCGGGCTGACCGCCGTGGGGCGGATCCACCACCACAGGCTCAAGTTCGAGTCACGTTGCATCTCCTGCTGGATGCCTTCGATGACCGCATATCTTCCTGGTTTCGGTGCCATGTTCTTAATCTCCCCTAGGCGTACATCTGGCTCGGTGAGACCGAACCTTGCGCATACACGTTCGACAGCCCCATCTCTTGTCCGGGCTTCGGACTGTTGCGCGCAAACTCGATGGACTCAGCGACCAGTTTCTTAACTTCCGCTTCCATCTCATCAGCCCGCTTCTGCGTCAAAACACCGATCGCAATCAGCGTGTTGCGGAACTTCGGCAACGGATCGTTCGCGATCCACGCCATCAGATCCTTGTCCGAACGATACGGAAGACCAAACGCGCCGAGCACTCCGCTCTTTGCGCCTGAAAGTCCGGCGTGATCATAGAACCGGTAGGTCTTGGCTTCGATGAGGGTCGGACCTTCGCCGTTCCGGGCCCGCTCAACCGCCTGCTTCATCACCCCGTACATGGCCAGGGTGTCCTGACCGTCAACGGTGAAGCCGGGGATGT
>JAUIGX010000312.1 GCA_030432435.1 Alphaproteobacteria bacterium | reverse complement strand
TGAACAGGTCTTCCTGCGAACCTGCTCGGAGTTCGACTTATCCCAAAATCAAGTCAAGAACGGCGTAAAGACCGGCGGCGACATGATCGCGGGTAGAAAGCACGTCGATGTCTACATGTCCTATAAGAACAACGACAAATGGCGCGCCTCAATGGCTTGGTTGCAGGATACTCCGGCAGACGTTCCATATCTGCGTGTAGAGAAGCTTCAGGTCGGATCACAGGACAAAACCAATCGAGAAGAGGCGTTGTTTACGGTGCATCAGGTCGAGCTCGCAGAGGAAAAGTACCGACAAATGCTGCAGGAGGTAATCCATCGATAAATTTATCTCTCAAATTACCATCGGTAATCACCCTTTCTGACTGATAGGTCCTTCTGTAAGCAGACTTTGGCGCAGCCGCAGCAAAATGACGGTTCGTGAGCACATCCGCCGGTGGGGCTGTCGGGCCATGTGTCTCGTAAGGGATCATATGTTACCTAAAATTTGTTTACCCGGGGAAAACAATAGCCCCATTGGCAGGCCTTTACGCGCGCGCGTCGACGGCCATTAGCAACTTCCGCAAAAGCTGTGGACTCGAATCGCACTCTCCGAAAGGATGAAAATTTATAGATTTAGTTCAGAATGGAACGAATTGTGCCCGAATATTATGTGAACAAAAATACGCAGACCAACGGCGACAATGAAGTCCACCGGAGCGATGAATTGAACTGCGAAAATCCAGCGGCGCACTTGAACCGGGTGCCTTTGGGATTGCACAATGACTGTCATTCGGCGGTTAGATCGGCTAAGTCTCGAGGGTATAACGCAAACGGATGCTTCTATTGCGCCAACGCGTGTCATACGTCCTAGCAGCGCCTAAATGGCCCGATACAAGGTCGCGCGGCCTCGATGCCATGAGCAATTGGCCGCAGCCTCTCGCGGAGTTTGCCCAAGGATCCTGCCCATGACATTGAGACGCTTGTTTCTAACCGTCGTGCTGGTCGGAATATCTTCGACGCTTGGTTTCGCGCAGACACAATCCACGCCGCAGGACGGCTCCTACGAGCTGGCGCAACAGTACGCCTGCGGCCGGACCTGCGGACAAGTCAGCAGTTGCCACGAAGCCGTCTATCAATGGTGCGTTTGTGGCTACAGCCGCGCTGACGGAGATCGTGACGGCGTACCCTGCGAGACGGTCTGCGGCCAAAGTTCCGCCAGTTCGCTGGCGCGTGTGCGGGGGTTCAAGGACGAGTTCGGGTGTCGCTAGCGGCCCATGCTTGCCGTTCGTCCTCTGCCAGTCTGATGGAGTTCAGCTTCCCCAAGGAAGACATTCGCCTGGCATCTCGGCGTCAATTGCCAGCAGATGACTGCTGGCGCTTGCTAGCTCTAGTAGATATGTTGCCACTCAGGTGGGATCAAAAGAATTGAATGTGCTATTGAATACATTAGAGGATTTAGTGAGGCCTCCACTGCGATGGGCCGGAAGCAAGCGAAAGAGCATCTCTTCGCTTACACAGCTTATACCTAAGCAGACCACTCATATAATCGAGCCGTTTGCAGGATCCGCTTGTTTCACTCTTAAGGCC
>JAUIGX010000155.1 GCA_030432435.1 Alphaproteobacteria bacterium | reverse complement strand
TCCACCAACAAATCCTGACGTTCCGCATCACCGTCTTCAATCACCGGTTGATTCAGCGAAGCGTCAGAGCGCGACAACCGCCGGTTCATATTGATCACATCGGTCGTACTGACATCGAGCCGCTGAGCAATGGTGTCTACCGCTTCATTCGAAAGATCACCGTCACCGTACTGGCCCAGCTTCGCTTTCATTTTACGCAGGTTAAAGAACAACTTCTTCTGCGCGGCGACGGTCCCGACTTTTACCAACGACCAGGAGTTCAGCACATACTCGTTGATGGCCGCCTTAATCCACCACATCGCATACGTGGCCAGCCTAAAGCCGCGCTCAGGATCGAATTTTTTCACCGCCCGCATCAACCCGACGTTTCCTTCGGAGATCAGATCCGAAACGGGCAAGCCGTAGAATCTGTAGCCCATTGCTATCTTCGCCACCAACCGCAGATGGCTCGTCACAAGCTCATGGGCAGCCTCAAGGTCGTCGTGCTGCGCATATCGATGCGCCAGCATGTACTCTTGCTCGGGCTCAAGCATGGGGAATTTTTTGATGGTCGTCATATACGCGGACAAGCCGCTGTCGGACGCCAGAACGGGAACGCGGGTATTCAACATTTCTATCCTCCTTCACCCTCGCTTCGCGACGGGTATAACGCGCGCGGCCACATCACGGAATTATCGCGCGATGAGTCCTATTGCTGTTCGGAGGAAAATTGACGCCCAGAGATACCTAGGTATCAGACGCAAAGTCAGTCCTCCATCGAGCAACGTGACGCGCAAATGGTCCACCACATGGTCAGACCCAACTGCACTCCAAAAGCCCACAAGGGCGCTTTCAGATGCCAGGATAATACTCCCTCCAGTCCCCTGACGTAAAGAACGAACCGCCGATGGCACGCCCTCTTCCCGTAGCAGCGCCTGGAGAAAAACCACTATTTTTCAATAATTTAGTGGGTCTAATTCTGAAAATTCCGGAAAACATCTTAACATTGCAATGGTTTAAGGGTTCCCACGTGGTACTTCAGCCACTAGGATTCTCTCCCTGGAGGGCTCACCGTGCCCGGGCGAACTGGAGGACGAGCATAGTGACCGAGAGCGGCCAGCCCAGACCAGAAGCTGTCAAAGCCGTTCCTCAGCCTGTATCCCGAGAAACCCTTGCTGCGCGGTACCACCGCGTCAGGTGCCGGTCCCAGGCTCTGGCGGCCCCACTCTCCGCCGAGGACCAAACCATCCAATCGATGGCCGACGCAAGCCCGACCAAATGGCATTTGGCGCACACCACATGGTTTTTCGAAACCATGGTTCTTGCGGCTTTCGATGCCGAATACCCGATATTCGACCCCGACTACCGCTACCTCTTCAATTCGTACTACGAAAGCCTTGGCGCCCGCCATCCCCGCCCCCAGCGCGGCCTGCTGACACGCCCCTCTTGCGATGACATCGAGCGCTACCGGGCCCACGTGGATGAACACATGCGCACGTTCATCGCGAAGACCAAGGGCGAAGCCTGGGCACGCGCCGCCGCGCTCATCGAACTCGGCTGCCACCACGAAGAACAGCATCAAGAATTAGTGCTGATGGATATTCAGCACGCCTTTTCCTGCAATCCTACGTGGCCCGCTTATCATGCACCCATCCCTCATGCGGTCAAAACAGCGCCGCCTCTTCAATGGACAGCACTTCCCGGTGGTGACTACGAAATAGGGCACGGCGATGAAGGGTTTGCCTTCGACAACGAATCCCCGCGACACACGATCAAACTGCTTCCGTACCGAATTGCAAACCGCCTGATCACAAATGGCGAATGGCTTTCATTCATAACGGCCGATGGATATAGGCGTCCTGAACTCTGGCTTTCAGATGGATGGGCCGCCGTGATGGAAAACGGATGGACTGCGCCGCAATATTGGAGATGCGGCGATGATGGCATCTGGCACGTTTTCACATTGGCAGGATTAAGCCCCTTGGATCCGGCAGCGCCGGTTTGTCACATCAGTTTCTATGAGGCAGAGGCCTATGCCCGTTGGGCGGGAAAACGCTTGCCCACGGAAGCCGAATGGGAAATCGCGTCCAAGATAGCGCCCCAGCACGGGAACTTTCTAGAAAGCGGCGCATTGAGTGCGCAACCGGCCAATTCAGGGGATGAGTTGACGCAGATGTTTGGTGACACCTGGGAGTGGACCCAAAGCCCCTATTCGCCTTACCCGGGATTTAAGCCGGCTGCGGGGGCTGTTGGCGAATACAACGGCAAATTCATGATCAATCAGATGGTGATGCGCGGCGGGTGCTGTGCAACCCCGGCCGATCATATTCGCCCGACATATCGTAATTTTTTCTATCCCCATATGCGCTGGCAGTTCGGCGGCGTGCGGCTCGCGGAGGACGTATGACCCAGCCAACCCAGTGCCTTAGTCTTCCTTCCGAACAAGACGAAGACAGCAGCAGCCAAGCCGTCTCGTCCGACTTTCAAAACGACGTCGTCGCCGGCTTGTCGCAAGAGCGAAAATCTATTCCATGCAAGTATCTGTACGATCAGCGCGGATCGCAGTTGTTCGACGCGATCTGTCGCACGCCCGAATATTACCCCACCCGCACCGAGATCGCTCTGCTCAACGAGCATGCACAAGAAATTGCAGACCTCATGGGCGCCGGCGCTCATTTGATTGAATTCGGCAGCGGCTCAAGCCTTAAAGTGCGCATACTGTTGGATGCCGCGCCGGGTTTGGCATCGTATGTCCCCGTTGATATTTCTCACGATCATCTCATGCAGGCTGCCGCTGCGATCGCAAAAGATTACCCCAAGCTCAAGGTCCTGCCGGTTACTGCAGATTTCACCCAACCCTCTAAGTTGCCCGATGCTACACGCAGCGGTCATAAGGTTGGCTTCTTCCCAGGTTCAACGATCGGCAACTTTACCGGCGCCGAAGCCTCGGCGTTCCTTCAGAACGCGGCGAAACTATTGGGGCCGGGTGGAGGACTATTAATTGGGGCCGACCTTAAGAAAGACCCCGCGATCTTGAACGCCGCTTACAATGATAAAGCGGGCGTCACCTCTTCCTTCAGCTTGAATCTCCTGCGAAGAATCAACCGTGAAATTGGTGGAACCTTCGACCCCAGCCGGTTTCAACACGAGGCCACCTACAACGCAGAAAGGGGTCGCATAGAAATTTTCCTCGTAAGTCGCGACCTGCAAGACGTACGCGTAAATGGGCACACGTTTAATTTTGAATCCGGCGAACGTATTCACATCGAAAACTCTCATAAATATGAGATCGGCGAATTTCAGAGCCTGGCCCGCCGGGCCGGGTTTTCACCGCAAAAAGCATGGGTGGACGACAAAAACCTCTTTAGTGTCCACTACTTAGAAGTCACCCCTCTCTAACCCAATCCGCGCGGACGCTCACGCAGACGTGAGAACACCGCCATACAGTTGCCACAGGTCAGACCTAGAGTGATTCTCATAGGCGCTCGACGAGGTTTTATAGACGCGCCGGATAGGAGGGTACCGTCATGTTGAACTTCACCCGTGCTTTTAAGTTGGCAGCCACCAGCGCTTTAGTCGCGACGCTGTCTCTCGCATTCGTCGCCCCGGCCACCGCCGATGACAGGCGCGGACGAGATCGCGGTGAGCGGAATGGGCATGACCGGGGACACTACGATCGGCATGATCGCGACCGGCACTCGAATCAGCGGAATTGGCATGACCGCAGTCATTACAAATCACCAAAGATTGTGGTGCGGCCCTCGGTGGGATTTTCATATTATCAATCTTATCCGAGCTACTATCGTCCGCACTACACGTCCCCACGGCTGCACCGCTACAACGGCTGGGCCTACAACCGCCCATCTCGCCGTCACCATTCGGGCTTTGGATTTTACTACAGCGACAATGACGCCTTCAGATTCTTAGGGCTAACAGCTTTAAGTCTAATCATTGTCAACGAGTTGTCTGAATCTCATCAGCGGGCTCACGAGGACGCGCTCGCACGCGCCACGACCGCGCGCGTTGGCGACCGGATCACATGGAACCAAAACGGGTACAACGGAAATGTGGTTGTAACACGTGAAGGCCAAACAACCGATGGAAGGCCGTGCCGAGAGTTCCAGCAAGAAGTTATAATTGGCGGGAACCGCGAACAAGCCTATGGCACCGCCTGCATGCAACCAGACGGCGCATGGAAGGTTCTCAACTAAACACATTTATTAGCGCCACAATAAAAAAGGGCGGTCCGTCAGACCGCCCTTTTTGAGTCGCGCATCAAATATCTCAAGCGGCCGCGATCACCGTGATTTCGACGAGATACTCAGGGCTGGCCAATTTCGCTTCTATGGTGGTCCGCGCCGGTAAAGCGCCCGGTGCCGCCCATGCCTCCCAGGATTCATTCATCTGATCAAACGTGGAGACATCAGCCAGATAAATGGTCGCGGACAGAATACGCGTTTTATCCGAACCACATTGACTTAAAAGTCCATCGATCTGCGTCAATATTGCCGCTGTTTGACCCTTAACATCACCCGCCGGCTGATTGGAAACTTGACCAGAGAGATAGACCGTATCGCCGTGAACAACGGCTTGGCTCATGCGCGCACTAGTCTCCATACGCTTTATGTCTGTCATTGTAGTGTTCCCTTTTTCGGTAAAATGCCTGGCCTACTGAACCAGTTCTCTTGTTTTTAGAAATGTGATCTCAGGGCTGTCTTCCTGGGCACGATTTAAATGCCAGGCGTTACGCGCCAGAAATACCGGCGCGCCGTCATGATCGTCGGCAACGCTAATACGGTTGTTGTCCATAAATTTTTTGAGAGTCGCGTGATCGGCCGCCTGAATCCACCTCGCGGTATACAACTCTGTCGATTCAAATTTGACCGGCACATCGTATTCCGACCGTATGCGGTCCGCCAGAACATCAAACTGAAGCGCACCCACCACTCCAACGATCCAGTCGGTTCCGAAGCGAGGTTTGAAAACGCTCGCAGCGCCTTCTTCCGCCAACTGCTGCAATGCCCTACCGACATGTTTAGCTTTGAGGGGATCAAGAGGGCGCACTGTCTGCAAGAGTTCGGGCGCGAAAGTCGGAATTCCCGTGATGTGCAAGGCCTCACCCTCGGTCAGCGTATCGCCGATACGTAAGTTGCCATGGTTAGGGATACCGATGATATCGCCCGGCCATGCCTCCTCGGCCGTCGCGCGGTCTTGTGCCAGGAAAAGTTGCGGATTGTGCACCGGCAACGTTTTGCCAGACCGCACATGCAACAACTTTGCACCTCGCTTGAAATGTCCGGACGACAGACGCACAAAAGCAATTCGGTCCCGGTGCTTCGGGTCCATGTTCGCCTGAATTTTGAAAACGAATCCGGAAACCTTGGTTTCTTCCGGCGCAATCGAGCGCTCTGCAGCAGGGCTTGGTTGCGGCGGCGGCGCGAATTCGGCCAGCCCTTGGAGAATTTCACGAACACCAAAGTTATTGAGTGCACTGCCGAAATAGACCGGCGTCATGTGGCCTTCAAGATAGGCTTCCCTATCAAACGGCTTACACAGACCACGGACCATATCTACATCTTCACGCAGTTTCTTGACCGCATCCGGCGGCAAGAGTTCGTCAAGTTTGGAATCTTCAAGACCATTACATTCAATGCCCTCGTCCAGCTTCTCGCCCTTGCTGCGCGCCATCAAAATAAGTTTGTCGCGAACCAAGTCGTAACAACCTAAGAAGTCACGCCCCATCCCAATGGGCCAACTAACGGGCGAGACATCGAGTGCCAGGCGGCTCTCAATTTCTTCCAGCAGCGCGAAAGGGTCTTGTCCTTCCCGGTCCAGCTTGTTGACGAAAGTCACAATGGGCATATCGCGCAAACGACAAACTTCAAAAAGTTTCAACGTTTGTGCTTCGATACCTTTCGCGACGTCCAGAACCATCACCGCAGAATCTACGGCGGTGAGAGTACGATAGGTGTCTTCACTGAAGTCTTCATGGCCAGGCGTGTCGAGCAGATTAAATGTATGACCTTCGTACTCATACGTCATAACTGCGGATGTTACGGAAATGCCGCGCTCTTGCTCAACCTTCATCCAATCCGACCGCGCCCGGCGTCGTTCGCCTTTGGCTTTCACTGCGCCGGCCAGCTGAATAGCACCGCCGAACAGCAGCAGCTTTTCCGTCAAGGTTGTTTTACCGGCATCCGGATGCGAAATGATGGCGAAGGTGCGCCGACGCGCGACTTCTTCTTTTAATCTTGTCATGATTTACTCTTCGAACGCGTCAGGCTGAAGCGCTACGCGCAATCCATCCAGCGCATCTTTGATAATAATTTGGCACGCGAGACGCGATCCATCCGTGATGTAATCAGACTCTTCAAGTAAATCTGATTCTTCATCGCCGGGACGGCCCACTCGGGCGATCCACTCGGGGTCAACCACCACATGACAGGTCGCGCAGGCCATCGCCCCGCCGCACTCCGCACGGACAGGGAGGCGCGCCACCCGCATGGTGTCCATGACGGTGTTCCCCGGCACTGCGTTGACATCCTTGGTTTCGCCGCCCGGCAGGGTGACAACAATCTTCATAACGGCCCTTTACGCGCCCGGGCCGGTGAGCACTCTAGGAGGTGCCCAACTTAGCCTGGATGGAGGAACTTGAGGTCGTGTGTTCAAACCTCAGCTTCTGGTCCGGCCTTGCATAATGGAAACAGCCATGGGCCATCAAGGCCGATTCATGGAAACCGGACAAGATAAGCTTCAGTTTGCCCGGATAAGTGCACATATCACCTATACAGAAGATACCTTTTTCCGTGGTCTCGAACTTCTCGGTATCCACCGGGATGCGGTTGTTTTCCAGGTTTATGCCCCAATCGGCGATAGGCCCGAGTTTCATGGTCAGTCCATAGAACGGTAGAACCGTGTCGCAAGGGACCTCGAACTCTTCTTTGGTTTCCTTGCTCTTCATTGTCACGGACCTGACTTGTCCGTTCTCACCGTTGAGCCGCAAGATATCGCCGATCTGAAGTTTAATTTTGCCCTCTTTCTCAAGCGCATACATTTGGTCGACGGTGGCCTGCATACCCCGAAATTCATTGCGGCGATGGACGAGGGTCATGCTTGCGACAATCGGGGCGAGGTTGACAGTCCAGTCCAGCGCGGAATCGCCGCCGCCGGCAATAAGGACGTGCTTACCCTTGAATTGCTCCATCTTACGCACTGAATAGAATACCGAGGTGCCCTCGAATGCTTCGATATCTCCGATCTTCGGTTTTTTCGGCGTGAAGCTACCACCGCCGCCGGCAATAACGATGACCGGCGCTTCGATCGCGGTGGCCATGTCCGTCGTTAGACGCCAGTGGCCGTTTTCCAGCTTCTCAAGCTTTTCCGCCATCTGCTGGAGGTGAAAGTTAGGGCTGAACGGTTCGATCTGCTTCATCAAGTCATCGGTCAATTCCTGACCCGTAACTTTCAGACGGCTTGGAATATCTAGGATGGGTTTTTCAGGATACAGCTCGGCGCACTGCCCGCCGGGACGGTCGAGAATGTCGATGACGTGGCACGACAAGCCGAGCAACCCTAACTCAAAGACCGCGAACAGGCCGACCGGCCCCGCACCAATAATAATAACGTCAGTCTTGTGCGACTGACCGCCGGCGTCAGGCATGGTCCCTCCCCTTGCAGACGCAGAAATCGATGCACCGAAAGCTAGGACGGCTTGGACAAGTACTCCGACCACTGCTGCGGCGTATCAAGATCCGTTAGAACAGCAGTGTCACTAAATTCAACCTCATAAACAAGGCTCTCGTTGACCCCGATCAGATGGCGCGCACCGACATCACCGGTGACCCCACACATCTCATCGAAGAAAACTCTGGCCCAAAGTACAGGGTTTCCGCGCTTGCCCTTGTGAGCCGGTACGCCAATCGCGCGGCCGTTCTCCGGGTCAAATGCGGTGATGAGCTCCTTGATATGATCTGCGGACACCGCCGGCATATCGCCAAGGCACACAAGAGCCCCGTCCACATCCAGCGAGGCAAGGCCCGCCGCCAGAGAGGTGGACAATCCTTCGGCATAGTGCGGGTTGTGGATGAACGTCACGTCCAAGCCTTTGAGGGCCGCGCGAACTTCGGCGTCTTGATGGCCGGTGACCACGACAACTTCATCGGCTTTGGACGCGAGTACCGTTTCGACCGTGCGCCGTACAAGCGCCTTGCCGTCGATCTCGATCAGCAGCTTGTTCTGGCCTTCCATGCGGCGCGACTGCCCGGCCGCCAACACAAGCGCAGCGACGCTGTGCTTATCCGCCGCCCTCTTTTCCTTCACCGCCCGGTCGCGCGGCAGAGGACGAACGGGCGTGTCGACCAAAAGTCCGCCGACGCCCATGGCCATGATTTCCGCATGACCGACCGGCACGTT
>JAUIGX010000154.1 GCA_030432435.1 Alphaproteobacteria bacterium | reverse complement strand
TCCGCACTCATGCAGCAGCCGCGCCTTGTTCGCGCTTCAATACTTCGCCCGCAAGATCTAGATAGGCGCGCGCGCCTTTGGATTGAAAATCGTACAATAACACGGGCTTACCATGAGACGGCGCTTCCGAGATTCGCACATTGCGAGGGATGGTGGTGGTGTAAACTTTGCCGCCAAAATATTCACGGACATCGCTTTCGACCATTTCTGATAAATTGTTCCGCTTGTCGACCATGGTCAGAACAATCCCTTGAATCTCTAGGGTCGGGTTAAAAGACTTCTTTACGCGCTCAATGGTGCGCACAAGGTGACTGATGCCCTCAAGCGCCAGGAATTCGGCTTGAAGCGGGACCATCACCGCATCGGCTGCGACAAGAGCATTAAGAGTAAGCAGGCCCAATGAGGGCGGACAGTCGATCAGGATGAAATCCCAGTCCGTGCCTACGTCAGCAATAGCTTTCTTCAGGCACTCTTGACGGTTTTCAATGTCGATCAGTTCCAGTTCCGCGCCAGCAAGCTCCACTCCCGACGGAACAACACCTAGTCCGGGCACCGATGTAGGTACGACCGCTTCGCTCAAGACAGCATCACCCATCAACAGATTGTATGTGCCAATCTCTCGATTCTTTTGATCAATCCCGAGACTTGTCGATGCATTACCCTGGGGATCAAGGTCAATCACCAGAACACGCTTCTTGATTGCGGCCATTGCCGTGGCGAGATTTACGGCCGTTGTAGTTTTACCTACTCCGCCTTTTTGATTTGAAATTGCGAGAACGCGAGGACGAGAACCGCTCGATATTCCTTCGAGGACCGGTGCTTCAAGTTTTACTGGATCGGACACGACGCACCCCACGTATACATACCACTGTGGACTCTGAGTCCGTGAGGCTAGGCTCCCGGATTATCTCAGTTTCCCACATTTCGCGCAGGTCGGTCAATTCATCCTCAACATTTCGGCCCTTTAGAAAGAGACAAGTGCTCCTTGGGCCAAGAAATGGCTCGGCCCAAACGAGTAAATCGGTGAGGGGGGCCAGGGCGCGTGCTGTCACAACATCCACTGGGAAGGGATCAAGGGCTTCAATTCTGACGCTGTGGATCTGAACTTGCGTTCCGGTCACGCGCGCCGCTTCTCTCAGAAAAGCCGCTTTCTTCCGGTCAGACTCCACTAGATAAACCTGTGGACAACCCATAATGGCGAGGACCAAACCGGGGAATCCCGCGCCGGAGCCAAGGTCCAGCAAGGTTTTTGAATTAGGTGAAAAGAGGGGATAAAGTTGGGCAGAGTCCAGGAAGTGGCGGCGCCAAAGATCATCTACTGTCGAGCGCCCAACAAGATTAAGCCTCTTATTCCAGCTAATGAGGGTTTCGGCGTAAATCTTAAGCCGTTCGAGTGTTTCACGTGAAACAGCGGTGTCCCGAAGAAAATCCTCCGGGCCATAAGATATAGTATGTTTCACGTGAAACAGTGCCCGTATTTAGCTGGCTTTAGCTACGGCGGCCGTTTCGGCCTTAGACCGACGGACATGGCGCAGCAGAGCCGTTAGGGCCGCGGGGGTAACACCGGGGATACGGGCCGCTGCACCGAGAGTGGCAGGCTGAGCCAAACTCAATTTTTGCCGGACTTCCGACGAAAGGCCCCCAATTTGATCAAAGTTCAGTCCCTCGGGAATCCGCAACTCTTCGTCTTTCCGGAAAGCCCGAATATCTGCAGCCTGGCGATCTACATAGCCCGCGTATTTTCCCTCGATTTCCAGCTGCTCGATAACATCCGCGCGAAAGGCGGGAAAATCGGGAAGCGTCTTTGACAGGCTGGCAATATTCATGGTCGGCAGGGCCAAGACATCCATAGCCGTCCGCCGCACCCCATCTTGGTTGACGTGAACACCGTGCCGGCCCCATTCTTTTGGGGTAAAAAATATAGATTTCATATACTTACGAGCGTATTCGAGAGCTGTTTTCTTGGCTTCGTAGTGGGCTTGCCGGTCATTTCCAACACAGCCCACCGCAATACCTTTTTCCGTCAGCCTCTGGTCAGCATTATCAGCCCGAAGAAGGAGGCGATATTCCGCCCTTGATGTAAACATCCGGTAGGGCTCTGCCGTTCCGAGGGTCGTGAGATCATCGACCATCACCCCGATGTAACCTTCAGCCCGGTCCACAGCCAAGGGTTCACCGCCGGAAATTTTCCGCGCTGCATTCACCCCCGCGAGCAACCCTTGCGCGGCGGCTTCCTCATATCCTGTGGTCCCGTTGATCTGACCTGCAAAGTAAAGCCCTGAAATCTTTCGTGTTTCCAGGGTTGGGCGAAGTTCACGCGGATCAACGTAATCGTACTCAATCGCGTAGCCCGCCTGAATCATGCCGGCCTTCTCAAGGCCGGGAATGGTCTTCAGGAGTTCCAACTGCACGTCTTCAGGTAGGGAGGTCGAAATACCATTGGGATATACCGTCGGATCATCGAGCCCCTCCGGTTCCAGAAAAATCTGATGGCGATCCCGGTCTGAAAACCGCACCACCTTATCCTCTATGGACGGACAGTATCTCGGCCCGATGCTCTGAATTTGACCGTTGTACAACGGCGCACGGTCTTTGTTTGCCAATATCAAATCATGCGTAGCCCGCGTGGTATGAGTGACGCCGCATTCGACCTGCCGTGTGGTGATTTCCGTTGTCAGAAACGAAAACGGCTCGGCCGGGTCATCACCGGGCTGCATTTCAAGACTGGCCCAATCTATGGTCCGTCCATCCAAACGTGGCGGGGTCCCTGTTTTAAGGCGACCAACCATAAATCCTTTTGATTTCAATGTTTTAGATAGTCCCAGGGCCGGGGCCTCGCCAACCCGCCCGGCGGGAATGCGCTCTTCACCACGGTGAATCAACCCGCCGAGAAACGTCCCTGTAGTCAGCACCACGGCCGCAGCCGTGATCACCGCTCCGTTTGCATCGACAACACCGGTAATAGACTGATTTTGCTCGTCTATTCGTAAATCCTCGATGCCGCCAGCACGGATTTCAAGGTTCTGCTGCTCGGCTAATATCTGTTGAATAGCATCCCGATAGAGCTTCCGGTCAGCCTGCGCCCTTGGCCCACGCACCGCCGGACCCTTAGACCGGTTAAGCACCCTGAACTGAATGCCCCCGCGATCAATTGCCCGGGCCATAATTCCGTCGAGGGCGTCAATCTCGCGCACCAAATGACCCTTCGCCAAACCGCCAATGGCCGGATTGCAGGACATCTGCCCGATGGTTTCTGTTTTGTGCGTGATCAAAAGCGTGCGCGCGCCAACACGCGCAGCGGCAGCGGCGGCTTCGCACCCCGCATGCCCGCCACCGACGACAATGACATCAAATGTGTTGGTCTTGTACGGCGCCACCTAGGCGTACTCCCGTTTGATTACACGGCGCTCTTATATCTTGAGCCGCCGCCTTCACCAAACGGGATTCGCGTCAGTTTGTCACCGGGTTCGACAGCGTCCGGACCGCCAGCGGCAATATCGCCAAGGAAACAATCACTTGGGCCGCAACCACCACCGCGAGAGACGACGCCCCCAACGGTAAAAAAGGCGCTACCAAAGGCGTTCCAATCGAGCCGATTCCAGCCGATAGGAAAATCAAAAGCGCACTCGCACTGCCGGTGTGTTGCGGCATTAAATCCATCACCCGCGCAAAACCAGCGCCACCGCGCAGACCGAGTCCGAAATTAATCGGCATCATGCTCAGGGTGATCGCCGTTACCGTTGGCGTGCTCATCGTTAAACACACCGTCAGAAATGCGAGGCCGCCGATCGCTTGCAGCACACTGCCGACAACGATAGTCGCATCAGCTCCGAACCGCCGCACGATTGGTGCCGCCGTATTCGCCGACACAGCAAAACAAGCCACCAACACAATCATCATCACCGCGAAATCATCGACGTTTCCGCTTGTGTGCGCCGTGATCACATAAGGCGCAGACATAATGAAAGTAATGAGACCGCCCATCGCAAACGCATGGCTCAACGTATAGCCGAGATACTGTTTCGACCTGAGAAGCGCTCCGTATCCCGCAAGCGGATGGCCCAGCGGTCTTTGCCGCTCGGCACGCTTCGGCGGAGGCATGAACGAAAACATCCCCATCGTGATCGCCGCCAACACGGCAACAACAATAAAGCATGCTTCCCAGCCGACATACTTAAGCATCCACGCGCCAATGGCCGGCGCGAAGGCGGGCACCAAAGATTGTATAGATCCAACGACGCCCATAAGACGAACAACCGCCATGCCTCCTGCAAGCTCGCGCAGGATCGGCGGCCCCAGTGCCGCGCCGGCGCTTGCCGCAAAGCCTTGCAGCAACCGCAAGCCGATCAGTTGCCACATGGTTGTTGCCATCGCACACAACAGTGACGTCACCACAAGACCGGCGAGCGCAAGCAGCAGAATTTTACGCCGGTCCGCACGATCCCCAAGAACGCCGAACACCAATTGTCCCAACGCAAATGTCGCCAAAAACGCCCCAACGGAATACTGCGCTTCGGCCGCGCTACCGTTCAAAGCGTCAGGCAAACTCGGGATCGCCGGCAGATATAAATCTATCGCCATCATGGCGGACACGGACGCCATTACTATCGGCAGGGCCGCCACATAAACATTTCGCATTTTTATTCTCCGGTCCTCACATCCGGCGGGCCGGGCACAAAAAAAGCCCGGCAAAGCCGGGCTGTCATAGGTCCTTTATTGAAAAGACAACCGCTTCACCATGATCCACGCACATACACCCACACGGATGACGGCATAAAGCTGCCGACAAAGCCGCGCGTTGCGATGCTCGCGATGTAATGACACTTGCCCATGGTGGGCGCTCCTTCACTTTGGACAGCGCGTGATACCAAGCACCACTGTGCAAGGCAACACTTCAAATCCTCAAGAAACCGCATTTCACGATAGCGTAACCTCTTGATCACACCATCCCATTATTTTCCGATACAGAAATCCCTGAAAACAACATCCAGAATTTCCTCGACGTCTACTCGTCCGGTGATTCTGCCCAGCGCCCTTGCCGCCATACGCAAATCCTCTGCCGCGAGTTCGGACAAGGCCGCGTCCTTCGCCCGCGTCATCGCTTCTACGCACTCGTTCAATGCATGGCGGTGGCGCGCACGGGTCAGCGGAACCGCGCTACCATTATCTGTTTTTTCACCGACCCGCTCGCGCAGGACCGAGAGGAACTCCTCCACGCCCGCGCCTGTCTTTACCGACATGAAAAGCGCCGGAGACACACCGGCTCTCTTTTGAACTTCGTTCTCGATAAGGTCTGCCTTGTTGATCACGCACACCGTATTTGAATCAACCAAGGTCGCCGTCACCGCATCTTGCGCCGGATAGACAGCGCCATCGAATACAGCAACTTTCAAATCCGCGGTTTCTGCGCGGCGGCGTGCGCGGCGAATACCCTCATCCTCTACGGCATCACCGGCATCCCGCAATCCTGCCGTATCGGCCAGGGTCACCGCGTACCCGCCAAGATCCATGTGAACCTCAATCACATCGCGCGTGGTCCCGGGAATATCCGAGACAATCGCCGCATCCCGCCGGGCAAGAAAATTGAGCAAACTCGATTTCCCGGCATTTGGCGGCCCGACAATCGCAATATGAATGCCGTCCCGAACCCGCTCGCCGCGACCGCCATCATCCAGATGCCGGATAATCTCCTGCTTCAGATCAGCTACTTCACCCCAGACTTTATCTGCAATCTCAGGCGGTAGGTCCTCGTCCGGAAAATCAATAACGGCCTCTAGATGCGCCAACGCCTGAATTAGCCGCAAACGCCAGTCATCGTAGAGTTCCTTGAGCGCGCCGCCCATTTGCCGCAGCGCCTGCTTTTGCTGGGCGCGCGTGTCGGCGTCAACCAGATCGGCTAAAGCTTCCGCCTGAGTCAGGTCCATTTTATCGTGCTCAAAAGCACGCCGTGTAAACTCGCCAGGTTCCGCAGGCCGCAATCCCTCTAACCCGGTCAACACCGTCAGTATGCTATCGACCACCGCACGGCCACCGTGCACGTGAAGTTCGGCGACGTCTTCGCCGGTAAAACTTGCGGGGCCAGGAAACCAAAGCAGCAACCCGTCGTCGAGAAGCTCGCCCGACAAAGGGTTTACAAACCGTGCCCGCACAGCCTTGCGCGGCAGCGGAGCCGCACAACCGAGTGATACAAGCGCATCCTTAGCCGCAGGCCCAGACAGGCGTATAACCGCAATACCCGCCCGACCGGCAGCCGAGGCCAGCGCAAAAACCGTTTCTTCGCTCATGCTTTATTTGTCGTTTTTGGTGCCCGAGAATTGTGACCAAAACGCTTTTTGCATCCCGGCTAAACCTTCGGACTGATGCGGGAAAAGTGTTTTAAGCATGGTTTCAGGGTCCATGGCCGACGTTGCTTTTTCCATCTGTGCTTTCATCTGGTCCATCATCGCTTCCTGGATCGGCGCAACATCGGGCAGCCCCATAAAAGCGCGCGCTTCTTCCGGTGTGCAGTCAACGTTGATTGTGATTTTCATGGTGCGCTCCAAGACCAGAGTTTTACGCCAGAGCCTAGAATTGTAGCTCGAAGCGCAGCGCGTCTAGGATTTTCCCGACCGCGCGCCTAAGGTTAGGCTCACCATCCGCCGCTGTCCACGGATCGCCGCTTGCAGGAGCCTTAATGACCACAAATACATCACTGCCGCATCCAGTCGCGCAGCTCTCTTTACATTCTCCCGTGGGCGATCTTTCGATCAGCGAAGACAACGGCACTATTGTCTCTCTCGACTGGGGCTGGGGCCGTGATCAAACAAAAACGCCTTTGTTGAAAGAGGCCATGCGTCAGCTCAACGCCTATTTTGACGGCACCTTAAAACGCTTCGAACTCCCGCTAAATCCAACTGGAACAGCCTTTCAAAAAGCTGTTTGGAAGCAGATGCTCAAAATCCCTTATGGCCGCACGGTTACTTACGGCCATATCGCGAAAGTACTGAAGTCGGGCGCCCGTCCCGTCGGGACCGCCTGCGGACGTAATCCACTGCCGATCCTGATTCCTTGCCACAGAGTGTTCGGTGCGAACGGTGCTCTTGGCGGATATTCGGGCGAAGGCGGGCTTGTGACAAAAAAGGCATTGATGCTTATAGAAGGCACAGAAATCTAAACGACAAAAATATAAGGAGAGAATTTGTGGTTAAAGCAATTGTGGTTCGTGAGACCGGCGGCCCCGAGGTGTTACGTCTTGAAAACGTAACCGTGGGCGATCCTGGTGAAGGTGAAATTCGGATTCGCCAAACCGCAATCGGCGTCAACTTTATCGACGTTTACCACCGCACCGGTCTTTACAGCAGAACTGCAGGCGTTTCTGCGGTTGAAAGCAATTCATTTATTCCCGGTCTCGAAGGCGTTGGTCTGGTTGAAGCGATCGGTCCTGGTGTCGAAGGCCTCAAGATCGGCGACCGCGTTTGCTATGGCAACGGGCCGCTTGGAGGCTACGCCGAAGAACGTCTAATTCCTGCGAAAGATGTTGTCCTTGTTCCCGTTTCTTTGCGCGATGAAGAAGTCGCCGGCATGATGCTTCGCGGCATGACCACCTGGTATTTGCTGCGCGCTACGCACCAGTTGAAAGCCGGTGAAACGGTGTTGTTTCATGCGGCAGCCGGCGGCGTTGGTCTTATCTTCTGTCAGTGGGCTCGCCATATCGGTGCCACCGTTATCGGTACTGTCGGCTCGGAAGAAAAGGCCAAGATCGCGCGGGATGCTGGATGCGCACATACCATTTTGTATAAAAGCGAGGACTGGGTCTCCAAGGTGCGTGAGCTTACAAATGGCAAAGGCGTTTCGGTAGTTTATGACGGTGTCGGCAAAGACACTTTCCTGAAGTCTCTTGATTGCCTTGTGCCTCGCGGTCTTATGGTCGCGTTCGGCAATGCATCCGGCGTCGCGCCGAACATAGAACCCAATCTTCTCGCCGCGAAGGGCTCCTTGTTTTTAACCCGCCCCCGTTTGGCAGATTACGTCGGCGAGCGTGAAGATTACGTCCGCGCAACTACAGAATTGTTTGACGTCGTCGTAAACGGCGCAGTCAAAATAGATGCCGGCAATTCATATGCGCTTGAACAAGCTGTTCACGCCCATACCGATTTAGAAGCCCGGAAAACGACCGGTTCGACCATCCTCCTTGTTTAGCTTCCACGTATAAAAATGGGCCGGATATACCGGCCCATTAAAACGTTCTTCAACTCGTCGTATGAGTATTACTTATTCATACTATCGAAGAAATCATTGTTGTTCTTTGAGTTGCGCAGCTTATCGAGCAAGAACTCCATGCTGTCCTGAACACCCATCGGATCCAGGATCCGGCGGAGGACCCACATTTTCGAAAGTGTTGCCTGACTGACAAGCAACTCTTCTTTGCGCG
>JAUIGX010000153.1 GCA_030432435.1 Alphaproteobacteria bacterium | reverse complement strand
CCGGCGGCTGGCCCGAACGTGTGGAACAAATCGCCGCCACTAAAAACTAAAGCGCTCCTCAAGAGCACGCACCTTTGGGGCATGGTGGGCAGACCGCGCTACCTATGGGCACTGGGGGCTTGCGGCGCCGTGCCCATGACCTAAAATTCTTATGGCGGCTGATAAGTTGGGCTCAAATTTCGCGAGCTACACTAGAATCGATAGTCGAAAGACAAAAGCCCGTAGTGCATCCAGGCAAAAGTATACACCTTATTGTTGTCCGCTCCCCCCTCCAACATGCGATATCCAGCGCTCACACCCGCTCCATTCTGAAATTGGTAGCGCAATTTTGCCGCGGCATCTAAGGCACGTCCCTGTGGCGCGGCGAGCCCTTCCGCATCCAATATAACGCTCCAGCGCGGAGAGATTGATTTTACCAGGTGCGCACTTAGCAAGGGCACCGGCCCCGTATTGGCGCGGTTTGCTTTTGTCGGGCCTTGGGTCAACGCAATATTTGCATCGCGCAACTTGATCGTTGCCCCCAGCCATATTTGCCAAGAACTAGAATCATACACCCTGTAACGATAACCAATACGATATGAATCGAACCTGTACAGAGCTCGCGTTTGCTCACCGGCCGCAAATGTTGTTCCCTGAAATGACACGGCTTGATCTAGCCTACCGGTTCCGGTGATTTTCAGGGGGGCATATAGAACATGCACTCGGTGCTTGTCGTTCCATGTGTAAGCTGCGGAAACGCGGAAATAGGGATTTGGCCCAGAACCTTGCAGACTCCTGAGAGAGAACCGAGTACCTATCGGCGTTGCATCGCTATCACTATTCGGGGATTGAGCTAGGTTGCGACTTTGCCAAAGTCCGCCGGTTTCTAATTCGACTTCATATCCGTTGGCAACGGCATGAGTTGGTTGGACTCCGACCACTCCAACAGCGCACGCGATCATCAAAAATCTAGACATCATTTAATTTGCCTTCCATGCACCGAAGCGTGACACGCAAATAGCCCGAACCGAACCGAACCGTTTGGCGACCTGTCCACAAGCATTCCATTCATAGGCGGACAAAAGGATTGAGGAAGCGCGTGATTGGGCCGGAAAGTCGAAGTCGCTGGTCGTTGATAGCAAGGCAGTAGCAATCCTCGTCATCATCAGCCACGGGTGCGTGGTCGGTTTGGGAACTTGCGGTTTCCACATCTCCGCGCCCAAAATACAGACCTTGATCAGTGAAACCGCCAGACAGGACCAAAGTAAGCTCCGTACCGTCATGCGTGTGACGAGGCATCGCCTTGCCTGCCTTGATCTTCAGGAGGCGACTTGTCACGCCGGCATGCTCAGTCAAAAGTTTAACCTCGTCTACGGGGCCGCGCGACTTCCAGTTCAAATGCTCCAAATTATCTTTCACGTAACTTCGCAAAGGCTGCGGCAGTCTCATATCAATTTCATTCAACGCCGCGTTTTGCATTGTAGTCGCATGTGCAGGCGCATCTATATCTACATGCGCACTAAGCTGTGCGAACACCTTATCACGTAGGCGATCGTCAATATCTGTACTCTCCAAGTTTTCGAGCATCGCGCCACCGACCGCTTCATACTGCCCCGTCTTTTCGCGACAGCCCGGGCACAATGCCAGATGAGTTGCAACCAAGAGTGAGAATGGCTCAGAAAGTGACCCGGCCGCATACTCGAGCAACAAGTCAGTTTCAGGGTGATGTTTTGCCATTAGTACAACTCCATTAGTTTTGTTCGTAGTTTATCGGTAGCAAGCCGGATGCGGGATTTTACCGTACCTAATGGCAGCGAAAGCTGCCGAGCGATGTCGCCGTGCGACAAGTCTTCGAAGTATGCCAGGCGAAGCATTTCGGATTGATTCTCGGGAAGTCCGGCTAACGCCTCCTGAATAACAACTCCGCTTTGCTTACGTTGTAAAACGACGTCCGCGCCCGGCTCATCACTTTGTACTAAGGCCGGGTCATTTGGATCTAGTTCTGGTCTGCGGTCCTTGCGAATAAGATCAATTCGCCGGTTGCGCGCTATCGTAAAGATCCAGGTCCCGAGGCCGGCCTTCAATGGATCGAACTGATCAGCGCGGCGCCACACCGTTAACATCACATCTTGTACAAGATCATCTGCCACGTTCGGTGTTGCACCAAGTTGCAACATGTAAGAGCGCACTCTTGGCGCAAAATGGTCGAAAATGCGCGAAAAACTAACTTGATCTCGCCGTTCGCTAATATTGACCATGAGAGTAGAGAAAACCTCATTCTCAGGAATATCCTCTGGCGGATCATTTTCGGGCATCAGCGCAGGCCTAAACCAATCGGAACTCTTCGAACCCAATGCCCATTTAGGCGGGGAGCTCGGTGCCTCACAAATTTGTTGCTGTATCATACAGTGCCCCAACGAGCCTCTAAAGCCTAATGTATATGAGCGAATCTTTACGTCGAATCACTCGGTCGGTTTGGTGCTGCCTGAAGTCTTTCGCGATACGGGAACCGCAATTTCGTTTCGGCGCAAGCTGGAGATCGTCCACGGCGGATCGTAAAAATAAGCCACTGGCTCGCCGACGACACGCCACTCAGTCAAAGACAGTTCGTTCAACAACCGCATCTTAAATTCTTCAACTCTCTGATCACCTCGACTACCGCTGAATCGCAGCACAGCCATCGTAGTGAAAGGCATATCTATCAATTTAATACGAGGGTCATTCGGCTCGGGAGCGCTCTCCAACGTCAAAGCACTCGGCAAGAAAAAACTCATGGCGTATGGCACGTCATTGCTAGTGTTTGCAGCTACTGGAGCCGTCATGGCTATTTTTTGCGTTGATGCAGGCGCAGAGACGGGCGCCGTCATTGCAAATTTTGAGTTCGCGCGATTGTTCCCGAATATGTAGTCAGCAAGGATCGAAAATGCCTCGTTTCTCTTTTGAGTATCATCGGAACTGATTTCGAGCGTGACCTTGGCGGCCAGCCGATCTTGGTACTGACGTAGTTCGACATGCTCGCCTACCTTCCCGACTAGGGAATATGGTGGTTGCTCCGTCCCGGACCTGGAGCCCACAACTGAACATGCGGATATAAACATCGACGCAATCAGAACGAGGAACGATGTAGTTTTGGGCCGACGGATCGGAGCATTTTTAAGCACGGGCCTGCACCTACGAGTTATTTAGGGGATCGGTACCGCTGGTTTGCTCCGCAAGGGGGGGGGATGAGCTAGCCAGCGGCACCGTAGAGAGGCTGCAATTGGCCGGGGGGAGCCGACCAAATAACGCGACCCGGGGAGAGGTGACGTCAATGAGCCTCTTTTCTCTAACAATCTAGATACGTAGCGGATCGGGATTTGGATCACTCGCTCCGCTCTTTTTTTTTAAGAGCAGGAGGTCTTGTTCGCGCCCAATTCTTGGTCGGAAGCCGCGTTGGGCGGTATTGGCGATCTAATAGAATTTTTGCACCTAAATCTGATCCAGTTGTCGCGCTTGCTCGTAGAAGAAGTACGAACACAACCAAAGGAGAAGACAGTGCAAAACCAAAGCAATAATTCACCAGAACTGGCCGGCGATCACGCGGTAGGACATACCCTACCTTGGAATCCAATCACTCCATCCGACAGCCTGTTGTTGTCCGGTGCGGCGGCAACAATGGCGATCTTGATTGTTTATGCAAAATTTGCGGCCTTCCAAAGCATCATCGCAGGTATTTAGTCATGTCGAACATCTACCAATCTATTATGGACTCCAGGTTTAACCCTCTGAATAAGCTACCCCCCGCACAACGTTTTCAGATGATGGTTGGGCTTAGCGTAATGTGGACCACCATTTTTTGTGCCGGAACCGGGTTTTGGGTAGTTTATGGTCAGCTTCTCGCGTTCCACCTCCTTGTAGCTCTCGGATTTGCTATTACAGGCATCACTTTCTACAGGGCACAAAACATTACGACCTACCGTGACCAAAAACGATCAGACGGCACTCCTAGATACGACGATGTTTGGGGTGCATAGGTGCATCGCGGCTATTAGAGGTCTTGGGGTTCCGGCTGCAAAAGAATGTTTCTTATCAGTTGCGGTGCTGCGCAAGTAGCCGACCCAGGACGAAGACATAATCCAGCGCACGACCCGACGGGCACTGCGCTAGAAGCCTCGGACCATTGTTTTAGCTAAACGAACCCGGAACCGTTCACTCCAAAAGTTCGAGCTGAACCAATAAGCCTAGTTCTTGCATTCTGCCGCGCCGAAGTGCGGCCGGTTGATGACAGGCTTGATGTATCGAAAAAAAGATACACTTCTTGGTCTTGGGGCCGGAGGACGCCCATAAAGGCGCACTCGCCGCACATGAAAAAGGCACCCTCAAAGGAGTGCCGATATTGTTGGGGATGGTGGACGGTACAGGGATCGAACCTGTGGCCCCCGCCATGTCAAGGCGATGCTCTACCGCTGAGCTAACCGTCCATCCGCGCGGTTCTGACCGAACCGCCTGAGCCAGGGGCTAAACCCTAGCCGAGGCGGTTGTTTATCGAGTTGAACTGGCCTTGGCAAGACCGTCATGAGCCTGAATAAACGCTCTAGGCCGTCTCAAGGCCATTTCACCCTGTTATGGCCGCTGCACATCCCCTAAAATCTTGGATAAATGACTTATAGCGGTTTTACCCCCTCCACCCGAACATCATGATTATGGCCCCTCCCCTGAAATCTGACGGCCCTCCGGCTCCGCTTGAACTGCTGGAGCCTCAATCTCTGAACACCCCTTTGGTTTTTTCTTCCCCGCATTCGGGTTCCCACTATCCGGACGCCTTCATCGCCGACTCCCGGCTGGACGTGGACAGCTTGCGCAAGTCTGAGGACTGCTACGTCGATGAGTTGTTTGCCAGCGTCCCGGAACTCGGGGCTCCGCTTTTGCGGGCGCTGTATCCACGGGCATTTCTCGACGTCAATCGGGAACCGTATGAGCTGGACCCGACGATGTTCGCCGATGCCCTGCCAAAGCATGCCAACACCACTTCTACCCGCGTTGCCGCCGGTCTAGGCACAATTGCGCGCATCGTCGCGACGCGACGTGAAATCTATCGCCGTAAATTGACCTATTCCGAGGCCGAGCATCGTATAAATGAAGTCTATAAACCTTACCACGCCGCCTTGCGGGGCTTGATTCAGCGCTCGGTTGAACGGTTTGGACTCTGCCTTCTGATTGATTGCCACTCGATGCCGTCAACGGGACTGCCGTTAAGCACCGGTCTGCGAACGAGCGAGATAGATATCGTACTCGGCGATCGGACAGGATTGTCGTGTTCGGCCCTGCTCACCGATACGGTAGAAAGCTTTCTAACCGGCCAAGGGTATAAGGTCATTCGCAATAACCCCTATGCTGGGGGCTATACCACGCAGCACTACGGCGACCCCGCCAACGGAATCCACGCTCTTCAAATAGAGATTAACCGGAGCATCTACATGGATGAGGTTACGCTGCGCCGCGCTCCTTCGTTCCCTCAATTGAAGTCCGATATTCAAGGACTGGTCGCGCATATTGCGACCTTTGCCGGACAGAGTTGGAGCGAACTTAAGTATCAGCGCCAAAGCGCTGAGTAAGAAGGCGCACGAAGCTGTTATTTCAACCGAAATCGCGCTTTGGTTGAAGATTGTATGGACAAATACGCCTGAAAAAATATAGTGCTTTGATATTACTGCGTTGGGGAGGAGAACAGGTGTTAAACCACCCGAGGGTATTGGTTCACTCAGCATAGGGCAATAAAGTCCGGTCGCCCCCAAGCGGCAAAACAGCATGCAATGACGGTTAGATATGGTTGAAATCGGCACAGTCACACTCTTTCGCGAAAAATCAGTTGTTCACAAGTTCACGGAACTGAGTGACGACGCGAGTGACGACGATGCACCGGTACTCGAACTACGGTCAAACCGAGTAACCATTCCCGTCAAAACCAAAATGAGCACCGTTATGGTGGTCGTCCGAGGTCAAAATATTCCTTCGACAATGCGCATGACATCCGTGGTGGTCGATGAAATTCGGCGTGACGCAAACGTTCTGCGTGATGCGGTGGATTTTGATTGGGATAGTCAGTGGCGACGTAAAATCGCTAAATACGAAGCCGACAATAACCCCAACAACTGGATCTCGGTCCATGTTGCGGGCGAGCAAGCCTATGCCAGCCGTGAAGATCAAACGACCGACGAACAGAAGGCTATCGCCGAAGTCGAACTTCTTGCCGACGGTGAAGAAGTGACCGAGGCCATTGTTATGGAAGCAGCCAGTAACGTCCTCGGCGCGCTTGAGGATCTCGTCGTCGAGCATGACAGTCAGACGGCATTTGTATTCACGCCGTTCCCGGCCTATCACCGCGCCGCTATTCTTGAGCGACGCGACCGCAAAGCAGGCTCATTCGCCGTCGCCGTGTATCATCCGACGCCGCAAAAGCCCGTGCGCTTGTCTCACTTTATTAGCTTCTGCGCCGACATGACCGAGACTTTGACCCACAAGTCTTTTCTCGACCGCGTTCAGGAAATGGTCGCCGACAAAACAATCGACACTTCGTCAATCACACCCGCCTTCGTTCAGGCGACCCGCAACCGCCGGCGCGATCTAATGGAGAGTATCGGAGATTTCGAGAAGGTAAATAAGGTCGTTTACCGGCCGGAACGACCGAGTTTTATGTAGGGCGCGCTCCATATAGGAAGCACAGGCGAAGATTACCCGCCTCCGAACATCCCGCCTTTGAAAAACAGCAGTGCCAGCAAAAGGATGACAGCGAACGCCTGCGTTGCTACGCGTAAACGCATCAATTTATTCGCATACTTGCGGTTAAATTCGCCGCCAGCCACGAAACCAATAAGCCCAGTGGCCAGGACCAAAACCACGGCAACCAACGCAACGCCGAGTAAAATATTAAGTGTAAGTTCCATACAACTCTCGCTCTGCTGCGCGCCGCTGACCTTGTTCCACGGCATCTGCCCTATGTACGCCGCTGGTGCCTAAGGCGCAAGGTTGCCGGTCCAGTCCACAGCCCAAAACACCGAAGCAATCAATTGTAGAACCCTCTGCTGTCGCGTATTCTCTGAGGATCGGACCTGCTCATGGGAGAGCGTTTTGCTGGGACGCATTCTTGTCGTAGATGACAACGTTATGGTGCGCGAATCGTTCACTGAACTTTTGCGCGGCCGCGGCTATGCCGTTGAGCAAGCTGGTGACGGGGAAGAGGCTCTTGAACTGATGCGTACACAACCCGTCGATCTTGCGATCATCGACGTCATGATGCCGACAATGGGCGGACTTGAGTTTCGCCAATACTTGAGTGACACCACCCCATCAGTTGCAACCATTCTAGTGACAGGGCAGCCTGCACGCGTCGAGGAATTGGTCGAAGACGATCCGGAATTTCAATCGGGAAAAATCAGTATTCTGTACAAGCCGGTTCACCCGGTGAAGCTGCTTGCCGAAGTGGACAAAAGAATGGCTCAGTCGACCAAATAGCTAGACCGAGAAACTTTCGCCGCAGCCGCATCGGCTTTTTTCGTTGGGATTGGTAAATACAAATCCGCTTTCCAGCGTGCTTTCACGATAGTCCAATTCGCTACCCAGCAAAAACATCACCGCTTTCGGATCTATGAACACCTTCGCGCCCTGGTGTTCGACGACATCCTCGAACTTGCGCGCCTCTTCAGCGTACTCGACTACATAGGACATCCCGGAGCATCCGGTGGTTTTTACGCCTACGCGCAGGCCCAGCACCGGCTTGGTCGCTTTGGCCATCAGCACTTTAATCCGCTCCGCCGCGGCGTCAGACACACGGATTGGCGGCGGCAATGCCGCGCGGCTGCCGGTATCTCCACTCGAAGAATGCGGTGTCATGCTCATAGGTTTAACCTTCTACTCTGTAAGATATATAGGTACTCATATCCCAATATCAAAACATGTCTAACGCCACCTTGGCCACCTCAGACATGTTTTCCGGTGTCCAGGGCGGATCCCAAGTGATTGTCACCGCCACCTCGCCGACCCCCGCCAGATTTGCGGCCGCATCGGCCACTTCCTGAGGCAGCGTACCGGCGACAGGGCACGCGGGCGCGGTCAAGGTCATGCTGATGGCAACATCGCCGCTCTCGGCAATCTGCAGATCATAGATCAAACCAAGGTCGTAAATATTGACCGGGATTTCCGGATCATAAACAGTACGTAGCGCTTCGACGACTTCATCCTCGGATGCAACCGGGACGGCCGGGTCACGCGCCGCGCCCGAACGAACGACATCACCTTCTTCGGGTGTTTCGCCGTCGCCGGCGGGAAGTGAAAACGGCGGCATCATCGTTGAACGCTCCTGCAAAGTATCTTCATCATCGAACTACCCAAACCCATAGATATTCTTATTTCGCGGTCTTCCTATTTCTCGGTGGTCGCTTGCGCTTGTCCTTCGAGGC
>JAUIGX010000152.1 GCA_030432435.1 Alphaproteobacteria bacterium | reverse complement strand
GCGAACCGCTCGTCTTATTAATCCTTTGACAGCCCTTAATGCGGTGTACAGTCACGCAAACCAACTCAAAGTTCTTTCAATCGGCCCGAGGACGGAGATGGAGGTCTTGCATCTTATTGGTGTGGGATTTCGTCCTGAGAATATCAGCGCAATAGATCTAATTTCGTCATCTCCGCTCATTGATGTCGGGGATATGCATAATCTTCCTTACACGGATCAAAGCTTTGACGTTGTGATTTCCAGTTGGGTCCTCGGGTATAGTAGCGCGCCACAACGTGCGGTGGATGAGATGACGCGTGTTTGTGCGGACAATGGTGTCATCGCGATAGGACTGACCTATGAACCTGGTTTTGGTCGAGGTGTCGTGGCCGATAATCCGGGCAAAGATGAAATCGTAGGCTCAATGTACGGTGCGGTTGACGAGTTAAAGGCGCTCATTGGCGATAAACTCGATTATGTTTACTTTCAGCAAGAGCCGGAAAGCGCCGATCATAATGGTCCGGTTATGCTGATCGCGCGTATCAAGCGTAAGTGAAGCCTAAAAATATTTAGCGGTACGCGATCCGGGTTGCGTATTTCACCATGGGGTCAAGTTCGCCACTGCTCGCCGTGAACGGCAGAGCGTTCCGAGAAAGTGGATTTACGGCTTCGTTGAATTTAGGGAGCACCGAGTAGACGATCTCAAAGGCTAACCGAGCATCCATGATTGGCAAGGTGGCTTTGTGTAGCCCTCGGGTATCCTCAAGAAAGCTAGTGCCCTTAGCTCCGGTAAACACCTTGATATCACTTTCGTGAAAAAACTCGCGGATCTCGTCGTCACTTTTTCGATGCACTTCCATCCAGTTCCAAAATTTCTGGAATTTGGTTGCATCCTGGCCGAACCGCTCCAGAGCGATTGGGTACAGCGTGTTCATTTCATGTGTGCGCTCAACAAATGAGTGCGGACCGCTAAGTTCTGAAACATCTGTAAGATAAACGAATAAGTTGCATGAGCGGAAATCGCCGCGGTCGTGGTGAAACATCTGCATCCCGCCTGCAGGGAGCGAAGAGGGGAAAGACCACCATAGACTCACAGAAGAAATAGTCGCGGGAGCCCCCAGATATCCGGATGCAATATTAATCAGCCGTGGGTCGTGAACGGCTCTATAAATTTGCGGACAACTGCGAATGTCGGTGGAATTATAGTGAGCGAATCGCACATTTTCGGGTAAGGCGTCGAAAAGAACCTCGCCTTTGCGCCCGCCTTCGTCAAACCCACTGGAGCCGTAGTCGACCCTCTTCGGGGCAATGAAAGATCGAATTTCCTCAATTTCCTTCGGCGAAAAGACGGGCGTGGTATTCGCATAGCCTTGAGTCCGAAGTGAATTAATCGCTTGTTTGTCTGTTTCATCAAACGAGTATCTAGGCGCTGCCGACAATGCCTTTGCGGTTCTTCGGTTTACATATTGAGCCGCAGTAAGGCCGACGGCATCTCGCGCTTGCTTGTTTAGGCCCCCCTTCAACAATGACAGCATTATATTTTGCAGATCCTCTCCGTCGCGTAGGAAGGTGGGGTTGAAAACATCTAATGTGTCTTGATCCATTGTAGGCCCGTATTTATTAGAAAAGGGTGATCTGCTGCTTGCGACTCTACTATACCGACCGTATCTCGCAATTCGTATTTAGGCGGAATTAATAGTTGAGATTTGCTCGGCGCCATTGGCAAGGGACGGCAAAAGCAGGTGACAGATCGGCGTTTGTTGCTTAGGGATACCAGCGGCGCAAACATATTTGAAAGGTCTCCCGATGTCTGATGAAAAATCAGCTAGCGAACGGTACAACACTGATCAGGAGATGTTCTGGCAAGGGCAATTTGGCGACGAGTATGTGGGTCGCAACACAAGTGAAGACTATATTCAGGAAAATATAGTTTTCTTCAAAAAGGTGTTTTCACTCATCGATACGCCAAGCTCCGTGCTGGAATTCGGCCCAAATTCCGGAATGAATTTGCGCGCAATTAACGCGCTTGAGCCCGAGATCAAGCTCACCGGTGTCGAGATTAACGAGTACGCGGCGGCAAAGCTGTCGAAGAGCCTGCCGAGTGCAGACATTCACGTGAATTCCTTTTTGGAATTTAAGTCAGATCAGTCCTGGAATTTTGTGTTTTGCAAAGGCGTCTTAATACATATCGCGCCAGATCGACTGGGTGATGCCTACGATGCTCTCTACCGCCATAGTAACGCACATATTCTTGTAGCAGAGTACTACAACATAACTCCTTTAGAGGTGCAGTATCGCGGTCATGCGGAGAAGCTGTTCAAGAGAGATTTTTGCGGAGAAATGCTTGACCGATACCCGGACCTAAAACTGATCGACTACGGATTTATCTATCACCGCGATCCAAATTTCGATTTTTACGATGACGTGACGTGGTTTTTGATGGAGAAAACATCAGGCTCTTAGCTCAGGGTTGCGAAGCGCTAATGAAGAAAGTGTGGTTGGTTGTCATACTGAAAGCTCGGCAACCTCATCTGGCGATCGCGTGGTGAGTAGCTGATTAAAGTTTCCGTTCGCATCTATAGTACATGGAGAAAGGCGTTCACGCGCAGTCACGCCGCGTTCCCTTTCCAAGATATGATAAACGCTATATCCCAATGGCTCGATCAATTCGTTGATTGCATCGCAAGATGGTTGGGAAAACGTTTCCAGAATAATGTCAGGTTTTAGGGCAAGTATTTCTTGGATGCCCTGAAATGTGTGTTTCTCGGCACCTTCGACATCAACTTTTAATAGGGGGCGGTTTCCGAGAGTAGCCGCAAGGCCTGTCCCATCCAGTGTCGTCGTTTGGACGATTATCCTTTCCGTTCCTTCTTCGTCGCGTTTCACGAGAGTGCCGCCAGACGAAATTTGGAGCGATTGTTTTTTTGCCCAATTGAAGTTCGATATGCCGGGTTTGTCGGACACCGCGACCGTGTATTCGACGATCTGACTAAAGTCGTTGATGGTTTTATGCATCCTTAGGCGGCTAAAGGCGTATGGGTTCGGCTCAAAAGCGTGGATCTTGATGTCATCGCGTAGGGCGGCAGCGGCCAAGCTGTAGACGCCGACGTGGGCGCCGATATCCACGATGCCGGTAGCCGTCTTTGCCATGCGGCACCACAGTTTCATGGACTGAGGTTCAAAGTAGCGAGAAAACAAGATATCCCATCCGCGTGGGCAATCGTTGTTTGTAAACATGAGGAAACTAGGACACTCAAATATATCAGCTTCGTAATATCCGAAGAATCCTAAATCGGGATAATTTACGCTATCTACACCTTCTGGATGCTGCTGGAGAAATTCTAAAGTTCCAGCGTTGCGCGCCTCAATATCTACTAATCGCATGGCGTTATCCTACGGCTAAAATGTCACCATATACCGTATTTGCCAATGTCTGCTACACCTGCGGACAGGCGATGAAAAACTAACCGATCATTAGCTACGACGCATGATCAGATTGAACCTTTGAGGCGCAGAGGAATTGCACAGACACATGAGTGAGCACTCTGATTTCATTCCGTACGGGCGACACACATTAGATGACGCCGATATCGCCTCGGTGGTATCGGTCTTGCGCTCCGGAGCACTGACAAACGGCCCGGTAGCTGCAAAATTCGAGGCCTCGTTAAAGGGTGTGGTGGGCGCGCAGGACGCCGTGGCGTGTTCATCTGGAACGGCCGCTCTACATTTGGCGGTTGAAGCGCTTGGAGTGGGGGAGGGTGACTATGTAATTGTGCCGGCGCTCACCTTTCTTGCTAGTGCTAACGCGGCGCGTTATGCGGGCGCGGACGTGATTTTTGCCGATGTCAATGAGTCCAGCGGGCTCATGGAGCCGCAGCATTTCGAGGCCGCTCTAGGGACAGTTCCACCGGGATCTGTTAAGGCGGTGGTTCCCGTGCATTTGAACGGCCAGTGTTGTGATATGCTGGGTGTCGCTAGAATCGCACACGCTTGCGGCATCTCCATCATCGAGGACGCGTGTCATGCCCTGGGCGGATACTATCCGGAGCCGGCGGAGCAGGCGGCCGTCGGGTCTTGTGCCCACAGTCATGCTACCTGCTTCTCCTTTCATCCGGTTAAGACTGTAGCGATGGGTGAGGGCGGGGCGATCACGACCAATGATCCCGCTGTCGCGGACGTTATGAGAAGGCTCCGCAATCACGGAATGGAGCGCGCTTCAGCTAATATGGTTAATCCTGAATTTGCGGTGTCTCCGGATGGAGACCCTAATCCCTGGTACTATGAGATGACGGACATCGGCTGGAACTATAGGGCCAGCGATATTCATTGTGCGCTTGGATTGAGCCAACTCACTAAGCTGGACTCCGTCGTAGCTAGGCGTGCAGCTCTAGTGGCTCAGTATGATGCTGCGCTTCGTCCGTTGTCCCCGGCGGTACGGCCGATTAGTCGGGTGGGTGGGCGTGCGGCATGGCACCTTTATGTCGTGCATATCGATTTTGACGCGATCGGACAAAGTCGCGCAATGGTGATGAAGGCGTTAGAGGAGGCGGGCATCGGAACTCAGGTTCATTATTTCCCGGTCCATTTGCAACCTTACTACCAAAATCGGTACGGGCGTCACTCTCTGCCGGGCGCGGAAAAGTATTATGCGTCCTGCCTAACCTTGCCTCTTTTTCCAGCTATGGAGGACAAGGACGTGGACCGTATTATTGGCGCGCTAAAACAAATCGTTGGTGTACCCAAGTAGGATTTCCCACCAACAACGCATAATCTGAAAAAACCTAATCGCCGTCCTTGAGGGCTTGGCTCATATCCGTACATCCTTTTTGTATGATTTCGGAACCGACCCCATGAGCCTGCGCCGCTGCTGCGCGCCGTTCTGTTGTTGTGCAGGTTTCAGCAAAAAGATTCGTAACTAAGTCTATGAGCTCTTGGGGGCACCGCACCTCGGTTCCCGCCGATGTAGACGCATGCACGGGAAACTCACCTTCTATGATGGGAGCGCCGCCCAACATGATCCCGATCACCGGCTCTTCTGTGGGTACAATAGTACCCGCGGAATCGTGCAAGTTGACATTCACGCATTGAGCGCTTGCCGCGGGGCGCGTGTGGGTCACGCTCAGCATCAGTATTAAGGCGAAACTAAGCGTCAAAGGCGTTGATCGGAGATACATGGCGGTTCCAGTAAGTGAAGATTATCGACTAAGAGTATTGAAGAATCTCTCTGGCGTAATGCCCGGCTAGCATGACCCGTACTTAACATCCTTCGGATGACTTTAATATGTCAGTTGCAGCCAGGGGGCTTGCAATAGAGCTGCCGTAAAAACCCCAAGTATGCCGGCTGCTAATCCGGGCCCCAGAGGCATCTCTCCACGCCACACAGGCTTGCCCGTCGCCAGAGTGGCAATGCCGGCGCCGAGCAGGGTCAAAATACCGCCTGCGGCCATAATGTAGGGTAAGGCAAGTGGCCCCAGCCAAATGCCCCCCACGGCAACCAGTTTAACGTCTCCCAACCCCATGGCCTCGCGGCCTTTAAGGCGGCTGATCAGCCAGCGCAGGGACCAGAACAGCGCGCTATTAATTGCCGCGCCTAGCGCGGCCCATTCCCAGGTAATGCCGACCGGTGATCCGACCATCACAATACCGATCCCCGCGACGGCCAAAGCGATTTGCAATGGATCGGGCAGGTAACCGGTTCGAAGGTCGATGACGGAGAGAGCGATCAGCCCTGTCGTGAGAACGATAAGGCAGGCAAGTGGCCAAAGGTCCATGGTCTCTCCTCAGGGGTCATTCTCATAAGTTTACGTGGTACGGGGCGCCGGGCGAAGAGTTGATTGTATGCTTCGCCCGATTTGCGCTGCGAATGTTCTATGCTATGGAATCAACTGCTCGGCGGCGATTCGAATTCCGCTCGACCGGTGCGGGTGTGGTTCAATGGTAGAACGAAAGCTTCCCAAGCTTTAGACGAGGGTTCGATTCCCTCCATCCGCTCCAGCCCCGCTCAAAATGTAGAAGCTCGTGTGGTACTGCGCCCGTTGACATATGGGGTTTGGGTCGCCCATATGTTGAATGGGTGAATTGGATGGCTGCTGAAATTCTGGACATGATTACATGACGACCGCAGAAAGCGCACAGGACGTAGACGGTGCTGTGCAGCCCTGTTCCCTACGCAGTACTCATTTCGATTTCCAAGCGCGCGTATTTCAGGCTCCGGGTGCCCATTTCATATTGAAGGGGCAGCCCAAGGAACCCATGTTTGCCGTCGATATGGGGGCGGGACAGGGCTATGTCACGCTCGAGAATCTTCGGAAAACGTTTCTCATCGAAGAAGGTGGACACGACGGTAAGTTGATCGAGCGCGCGGCCGAAGGACTCAAGTACGTTCCTGATATACGTCCTGGCGATGAGATCCCGAACGAAGTGCTTGATGGCACAGCGTCGTGGACAGTCGCCAAGCGGCATAAACAAATTGCCCGTGAGCGCATGCAAGTCCAGTTGTTGTCGTGGATGAACGGCACTCCTATCGGGCAGGGCGGCCGAGAGGACATCCAAAAGATAGTTTCTAGCGACGAAAGTAAAAAGGCGTTAGTCGACGCATTTAAACGTGCTGCGCTTGCCATGGGGCTGGAAGAAAACCAGTCTGAAGAGGTGGTGGACTATATCGAAACCTTGGCCCGCGAACTTTGCTATGTCGAGGCGCTTCGTGAGCGAAGCCTGGAAATACGAAAAATCCGCTTAAGTCTTGAAAAGCTCACAAAGGTTTATAGCGACGATATCCGTACCTCTGCAGACATTGGTCGGATCAAGATTCTAATCGCAAAAGGGCTAAGCGAGCTCGACGATATATTGGCGAATGTTGACGCTGAATCGGCGGATATCTTGGGCGCGCTTATGTCAATTGATGAAGTGGTCCGGTCGGTACGCAAAGCCCGTGATAATCTGCACTATATCCTGATGGAATGGGACCCGGTTATCGCCAAGTGGAAGAACCTCCAATTGGTTAGAAGTCAGGAAATTGATCGGGCGCTTTCAACTACATATCAATTGCTCGCCCAACGGTTCGAGACGGGCAAGAGTATTGTTACCAAACGGCAATCTTCGTCACCTGGAACTGCGGCCAGCAAAACCGGTAACTCGTCTGCTCAAAAGTGATCTAGACGCGCCCAGATAGTTAGCGGCTGAGGTGTTCGACGAGGTCGTGGAAAAACCGCGTGCCTATTTTAACTTGCTCAATTTCTATAAATTCATTGGGCTGGTGCGCTTGCGCAATGAATCCTGGTCCACAGATAACGGCGGATAAATCGCTTTGTTGAAAATGCCCGGCTTCGGCCGCGTAGCTCACAGCGCGCACCTCGTTGTCGCCTGTCAGCATCCGGCAAAGCTGTTCGGCGCCGGACTCTGCTTCAAATCGCAACGGCGGAGCGCTCGCCTGGATAGAGGAATCTATGCGGCATCCGGGGGCGATGGCGTGCAGGCGCGGCAGGACTGTTTCCGTGCAATATTTGTTGAATTGCTCGACATATGCCATCGGGTCATCGGATGGCAGCGAGCGAATATCCCACTGAAAAGCACAATGACCAGCCAGGATGTTCACTGCGGTTCCGCCTTCAATGACATTGACGGAGATGGTGGTGTGGTGAGGTTCAAAATGATGATCGTGCGCTGATTTAGCGGCGATCTCCGCCGAAAGGGATTGGATGTATTGAATAAGTTCCGCCGCAACCATAACGGCGCTTACGCCCCGATGCGTTTGTGATGAGTGCGCTTCGTGGCCAGTCACAACCGTGCGGACATCAGTGATGCCTTTTTGCGCGCTGACCACCTTCATGCCTGTCGGCTCGCCAACAATAACTGCGCGTGGTTTCGGAACCGCCTTTTTTATCGCGCGGATCAATGAGGGCACGCCCACACAGCCCACTTCTTCGTCATAGGAGAATGCAAGGTGAATAGGCGTTTTGAGCGGGGCGCGCGTCGCCGTATCCAGTGCACCTAGGATGATCGCGATAAACGTCTTCATATCCGCGGTGCCGCGCCCGTACAGCTTTCCATCCCGCTCGACTACGGTGAATGGGTGGGAGTGCCAGTCCTGATCATCGATTGGGACGACATCTGTATGACCGGACAGAACAACACCGCCTTCAATGGCAGGGCCAATCGTTGCTAAAAGGTTTGCCTTGGTGTGATCTGCGTTATGAACGAGTTCGCTTTCGATTCCGTGATCTTGCAGCAATTGCTGAACGAAATGTATTAAGTTCAGGTTCGAGTTGCGTGACACGGTATCAAATGCCACGAGCTTCTCGAGCATGGCGATGGATTTTGCAGTTTGAGTGTCTAAGTCAGCCATTTGTTGCCGCCCGGCGAAGCCATCGAGGTGGAGCGTTCGCACGGTCGCGAACTTCAATGCCTCGTGCTGTAAGTGTAGCGCGGATCGCGTCGGCCTTGCCAAAGTCTTTAGCTGCCCGCGC
>JAUIGX010000151.1 GCA_030432435.1 Alphaproteobacteria bacterium | reverse complement strand
CGTCAGCGCTCCGGGGGAGAACGGCTTCGCGACGAACGCGCCGCCGCAGCCGTGCAGGATCTCGCGGGTTCCGTAATGAGTCACCAGCCCGCGCACCTCGACCATGGCCTGGGCATCGGTCAGGTCAGGACGCACGTATTGCGCGTCGTTGGTGAGGGCCGGTTCATTCATTAACAGAGCTTTCTCATAGACACAGAAACCTAACTCAACGCGTTGTCACATATGCGAAGACCATATCGGTGATGATAATCGCACTGATGGACAGAACGACCGAACGAGTTGTCATTTTTCCGACACCCTCCGCTCCACCGGTAACACTTGTTCCGTTGATGACCCCCACCAATGTGATGAGAATTGAAAACAAAGCGGCCTTGTACAGACCGTGAAATAAATCATCGAGCACGACGACTTCGGTAATGCGATCGACGTAGGCCGGCAGGCTCATCCCCAATTCAACGGACACGTACCAACCAGCTCCGGCCAGCATTACCAAATCTGCCCAGAACGTCAGAATGGGAACCATGATCGCCATTGCGATCAGAGCGGGAGCCACGATAAAGCGTACCGGATTAATGCCCATAACCTGTAGCGCATCGATCTCTTGGCTGATCTGCATCGTTCCGATACGCGCCGCCAAAGACGAACCTGTGCGTCCCGCCACAATAATTCCAGTGATCAGCGGGCCAAACTCACGCACCACCGAAAAACCAATTCCGATCGTAACCTGCTCTTCCGCGCCGAAGACCCGAAGGGTGTAAATACCCTGGATGGCAAGCATGATCCCGATGGTGAGGGACATGAGTGTTACAATGGGAATGGCTTGGATGCCCACTTCCATGCAACGCGCGAATGTTGCTGCAATACGGACAGGCTGAGCACGGCGGTGCCCAATAGCAATCCAGAACAAAGACTGCACAAAAAGCGCAGCCCCGAGCCCAACTTCGGAAATCCCGGAGATCGCCGCACGGCCCATGCGTTCCAAAGAACCCGCAATCCGCGTCGGCATGGTTTTTTCCCCCGCCTCCGCCATGCGCGTTACTCCTTGGCCGCTACAGCCGCGTCAACCGATGGGTGAATGCTAAAAACCTTGTCCAGGCGCGCCAGATTCAAAACACGTAGAGCTGCGGCTGAAACATTTGCTAGCGCGAAAAAAGAACCTTTTTTGCGCGAGACCTGGAAGGCTTCCACAAGCGAGGCTACGCCCGACGAGTCGATATAATTTACGGCAGAGAGATCAACAATGACGCTCTTATGCGCTTCCAGGCTTTCGAGCAGTTGCTGGCGTACTGTGGGCGAGGTTTGCAAATCCACATCCCCCGTCAACGCCACCACTGCAGCACCCTCTACATTGCGAACTTCATAAGTCATTTAAAGCGGCCCCTTGGCTTTAGTTTATCTTGTTTGGCAGGCGTTTGGTCAATTTAAATAAATTTCCGACACCCGGCGGGGGCGGTACAAATCGTGCGTCGTCACATACCGATTTTATAAGATGCACGCCCAGCCCACCGGGCCGAATATCGCCCAAATCGCGCGACCGCACGGTTTCGGGGTCAACCGGATCGGCAAAATCCATGAGATGAACCACCATAGCGTCGCCCTCACGGAAAAATTCGATGACAATATCGCCGCCTTCCGGCTTGCCGGAGTAAGCGTGGCGAATGATATTCTGGCAGGCTTCGTCAACCGCCATCTTCAGATCAAATGTCCACGATTCGGGGCATTCGCAAAATTGGGCGGCTTGCTCTACTGCCGCACGTACAAGCTTGAGGCGATTTGCCAATGCGGGCACACGAAGTCGAAAGATTTCGCTATCGGCCGACGACGCGCTTGTCGGTGGCGGCATTTCCGTTGTCACCCGCGTGACATCCAAGTCTTCCACAACCAAGAGGGTCAGATCGTCATGCAACGATTGGCCGGGCAACTTCACCGCAGCAGCTATATTTCTAAGACGCAGGTCCGGAGTTTCCTCGGCGTGGTCACGAATCAAGGCACGCACACCATCAATTCCCAGCATCCCACCGCCGAACGTCGTTGCTTCGGTCAGACCGTCCGTAAAAATGTAAAGCATCCCGCCAGCCAGATTCCATTCGGTCACTGGAAAACCGTCCGGCCCGGCGATGCCGGGGGCAATGCCAAGCGGCGGTCCGTCCGCCGGGATCGCCGTGAAGCGCTCGGTGCGAAAGTCGAAGTGCAGGGGCGGCTCATGTCCGGCATTCGTCAGATGAACCACACCCGTTGTGGGGTCAAATAGCCCCCCAACCATGGTTACAAACATGCCTCTTGAGTTGGTTTCGCACAGCTCATTGTTAATGGCATTTAAAAGCTGACCGGGGTGTTCCGCACTTTTTGCGAGGCACCGAAATAAGCTGGACGTTTTTGCCATCAACAATGCGGCATTCATGCCCTTGCCCGAAACGTCGCCCACGTTGAACCAAATGCGACCATCAGGCAGGGGAAGTATGTCGTAAAAATCTCCCGACACCGACCGCGCCGGAATATTAATGCCGTGTATAGGAAATTCGAGCGGCGCCGCATGGGGCAGCAAATCGCGTTGGATTTCTGCGGCCAGTTCAAGTTCGTGACGATCTCGTTCCTGCTGAACGATCTTTTCCGTCAGTCTGTAATTGTTGATAGCAAGCGCCGCCGCGCCGGCGAGCGTCTCTAGCAAGACCAAGTCTTGATGAGAGAACAATCCATCGCCGCCGACACGGTTGATGATTTCAATCGCCCCCAGGCATTCGCGGCCGATAATGAGCGGGGCGACAAGAAGGGAGCGCGTCGTGAAGCCTGTCTTCGCGTCTACCGTTCCACCGAAATCGGGATCCTTACTGGTATCGCGGACCATAAGGCCCTGGCGCGTTGAGACCGACCGGCCCACAACCCCGGTCTCGACCGGGACAGCCAGCCCCGTAATATCGACCGGACCACAACAGGCCGAACAAATCAGCGAATCCCCGGCGTCCGCTACCAGAAACAAGGAGGCCGCCTCGGCGCCCACATACTTCGATATCCGCTCTAATGCGGATTGCTCGACCACTGCGAAATCGAGAGAAGAGGTGAATTCTCGGGTCATCTCGGCAACCAAGCCGAGGTGGTCCTTAATTTCGCGCTCTACGGCTTCCGTCGTTATCTGGTTGTCAGATTGAGGAACCGTATCGCTGTTAGATTCTGGGATCGGCGCAGTGGTCATTGGCTAACTATGCCCTTTCCGCCGCACCGGGACAATCGAGCGGGACAATCGAGCGGCCCTAATACACACTAAAGAATCCGCCCAACTCTAGCGGGATAAATTCTGAAAAAGTTCGCGGTAACGGCGCACAACTTCATTTTCAGAGAATTCATTGACCACCCGGCTCTCGCCCTCCGTGACCAGTGACGCTGCCAAATCCGGAGTGTTGAGGAGTCGTATAGCCGCCGCCGCAAGCGCCGATGGGTCGTCGGTCGGGACCAGCAGACCGTCTTCCCCGTCCCGAATCAGAAAACTCGGTCCCTGACTGGCAGCTGCGATCAGCGGAACCTTATGGGCCCACGCATTGAGAACAACATTGCCAAACGGTTCATAGCGGGACGGCACCAAACAGACATCCGCAGACTTCAACAAGCTAGACCGATCGTTGCGCCAGCCCAAAAACCGGACGCGGTCTTGAACGCCGCATTCCATTGCCAACGCTTTAAGATCAGTTTCCAGCGCTCCGCTTCCAGCCACCCACAAAAACCCATCCGAGATCGACGCAAGCGCTCGAATGGCAACATCAATGCCTTTAACGGCTTCAAGCCGCGCAAGGATCAGTAAAACTTTCGCGGTCTGCGGCGTTTGCAACGCCGCACGGTCTGCCGCCGGCGCCGGATCGACCGCGCAAAAATTAGGAATGTAGTGCGCCCGGTCGGCAGGCCACCCTTCACGAATAACGTGCTCGCGGATGTCAGGCGTGTTGCAGATCAAGGCGTCGCACCGACGGTAATATTTGAGATTATAATATCCCCCGAGGCGACCGACATTAATCCACGGTCCTTTAGGGAGTACGCGGCAGGCCCTGTTCATCCACCCCAAGACCACCTGCGGATGCCACGCCTTTGCGAAGCGCCGCAATTTCCACGGCGTGAGAACATCAAGGGGCCCGGCAAATGGAAGGTCAAGAATTTCGCATTCTGCGGCCGCAAGCGCCTGTTGTCTTTGCGGGTAACCGCGAATGGCGCAGGCCTGATCGATTTCCGTCCGCGCGAAAGCTCCTGCGAGGTCTTCAAAAAATCGCTCGGCGCCACCGTTTGCGCTCCCGGCCATAACTTGTAAAAGTCGCATCCACCCTATTCCCGCGCTGCGTGGTTTTTCTTTCCCCGCCGCTGCAGATGTGGTTCATCCCAAGACAGGCTATAAGTCGCGAACTGTACCCTAAGGTCTGTAAGCGTCAAATATGTACAAACTGAACTGCCCGTTCTTATGACTGAACCTTTGCCGCCCCTAAAACGGCCCATTCGCTACCGCCTCGAAGCTGGCGCGGCCCACGCTTTGTTTGCGATGCTAGCACTACTGCCGCCAAAGTCGGCCTCTGCCGTCGGCGGATGGCTCGGCCGAACTGTCGGACCGCTGACGAGCGCGCATCGCACAGCGGCACAGAACCTCCGCCGCGCCTTACCCACCATGGACGCGCAAGCCCAAACACAAACCTTATTGGCGGCGTGGGATAATTTTGGCCGCACCATGACCGAATACGCGGTTCTCGAACGTTTGTATGCAGCCCCCGCCGATATAGAGCTTGTCGGACACGAAGCCCTCGCGGCTCTTGCCCGGTCCGGCAAGCCCGCCATTTTATTTGGCGCGCATTTGGGAAATTGGGAAACGGTACCCCTAATCCTTGCCCTGCGGAGCAAACCCCTGGTCATTGTATACCGTGCCGCTAACAATCCCCTGGCAGATAACATCATCAAAAATATTCGCGGCGCCTACACGGCCGGCATGGCCCCCAAGGGATCTTCCGGCGCGCGGCAGGTGATGCGAGCCCTTGGTGCCGGCGAGCATGTTTTTATGGTGGTCGATCAGAAATCGAATACCGGGATGGAAATTCCATTCTTTGGCAAAGGCGCCTATACAGCCACTGCGGTCGTCCGCATGGCCGCGCGGTTCGGCTGTCCCGTCTTTCCCATTCGGACCGAACGTATCGAAGGTTTAAAATTCAAGGTGACCGTCGAAGACCCGTTCATGTTTTCCGATGAAAGTGAAGACGGCATGCGCGCAGGACTGACAAGAATAAACCAACAGCTGGAAGGGTGGATCAAAGAACGCCCTGGCCAGTGGTTGTGGATGCACAAACGATGGCCGAAGTAATCTGGCAAGAACAATCCTGCCCGCTGTGCGGCGGCGCAGAGCACGATGTCGTCGGCACACGCGACCGGCGCGGGGCAGACCTGCGCACCGTTCTGTGCACCAAATGCGGGCATGTCTTCACCAATCCCGCGCCAAGCCCCGAAGCCTTGGCAACCTATTACCGGGACGCCTATCGCCAGGACTATAAACAAATCGCAACGCCAAAACGAAAGCACGTATACCGCGCGGGAATGGGCGCACTAACCCGCTTCGCCCGGCTGGCACCCCATATTGCGCGCGCCGCGAGAGTGATCGATATTGGCGCTGGCGGCGGCGAATTTGTGTACCTGCTCGCACGGCGAGGGTTTGATGTTGCGGGGATCGAGCCGCACGCTGGTTACGCGAACTATGCGCGTGAGATGTACGACGTCGACATCAAAGCGGGCACGCTTGAAACAGCCGCGTTTCCGGAAAACAGTGCCGATGCAATTACGATGCATCATGTGCTTGAACACACTTCCTCTCCCCTATCGGCCCTTCGGCAGATATGGACATGGTTGAAGCCCGGCGGCATCGCTGTGATCGAAGTCCCAAACTTAGCTTCGTGGGCGCACGCGCCGCACCACAGGTTTCATAAAGCGCACTTGCATACGTTCAATCGCACCGGCTTAGAGGGTGCGTTTATCAATGCAGGATTTGAAATTGTACAAATGAATGCCCCTGGAGACAGGGGCCATCTAAATGTTGTCGCGAAAAAAGTATCTGCGCCGGCAGACTTCACCTGGCGGAACGTGTCTGCCGAAAGCCGCGCGACCCTAGCGGCGCATACGCGGCTCGCGCATATTTTTTCCGGACAGGCTTTTCGGCGCCTTCATGCAAGCATCACCCGGCCACTACGTGAGGCCCGCGCCATCCGGAAAATCGGCAGCCCCGAATCCGGACGCGAAGTCTTGGATGCGCTTTTTGGCGTTAAAGCTTAAAGCACCGCGAATTTATTCATCGACCGAGATGCTTTCATAGACCGGAATGCGGCCCGCCACCGCGAAGCCGCTAACATTGCGCGAAACCGCAAACAGATCGAATTGCTCCGTCAGAAAAATCGCGGGCGCCAGATCGTGCACCTTCTGGGCCAGATCATCCAGAAGCTCGAGCCGTCTACTGAAGTCCATCTCCTCGTTCACCGCAGTCATTTCCGCCGTAAGAGTCTCGTCACAGAAAAAAGGCGCTGGATTGATGCAGGAATACGGCTCTAGAGCGCTTTGAATATCGTTGGTCGGCATACTATTGAAGGCGAGGATAAACCCGTCCGTATCATTGGGCCATATTCCCGAGGCGAACGATTCCAGCCATCGCCCGTAGGAAATCTCGCGCATGTGCGCCTCAATCCCGACACCCGCCAATTGGGCCGCAATAGCGGACATCATCGCGGCATCGCCCGGCATCTGGTCCGTCACAACATCGAATCGCAGGCCAAACGACGTGACGATGCCTGCTTCAAACAAGAGCGCCTTCGCTTGATCCGGATCATAGGGATAGGGCCTGACATTGGGGTTATGGCCCGAGGTCCAACGGCCGGCCGCTTGACCGGACGGCTCGGAGAGCCCTCTTAGAACTTCAGCGTTTAATTGCGGTTTATCGATTGCGTAGTTTAGAGCCTGACGAACCCGCACATCTTTAAGCGGCGATGCGCGGCCCACATCCTGCCGGAGGGCAATGGCCGCGACGGACATCGCCGGTGCCGGTGTGACAAATGCTCCCCCCGACTGCGCCGCTTCTATATTCTCGAGATCAAGGTTCGAGGCAATATGAATGCGGCCCGACAACAACGCCTGAACACGCGCGGCGGCATCCGGAAAATTGATAAGAACTAAGCTATCTGCTTTTGGCGCGCGCCAAGAGTCAAAGTTGGCTTTGAAGCTAATGCGGCCCGAAGCGCTTCCCCAGTCCTCGAGTGTAAACGCCCCAGTTCCGACCGGTGTTTGCGCAAAGGTGTCAGGCCCCAATCCGCGCCATGCACTCGGCGCGACGATGGCTATAGCCGAAAGGCGGTTTGGCAAAATCGCATCCGGCTGCGCCGTGTGGATAATAACGCTATAGGGGTCTTCAGCTTCGGTCTTCACTATGCCGCGCACATAGTGACCGGCGGCGGTACGCGCTCCTTCCGGGCTTTGCAGCCAGGAGAAAGTCGCTGTCACTGCGTTTGCGTTCATAGGCTCGCCGTTGGAAAATACAGCGTCTCGACGCAATTTGAATCGCCAGGATGTCGGCGTAAGAGTTTGCCAGGACAGGGCCAGCGCAGGTGCCGGCGACCCATTGGCGTCCAACCGCGTCAGCCCGTCAAACACTGCTCGCAAGACGGCGTCCGACGTGGGATTTGCCGCTACATACGGATTGGCAAACGTAACCGGGAAACCCTTTACACCGACCCGAAGCTCCGCAGCATCGGCCGCGCCAAGGTAAGCAAAAGCCAGCCCACCCAAACATAGCCACTGAATGGGCCGCAAGGTCAGAGTCGACAACCACATACGCACCGATTTCTCCTTTCAGACGCCTGTCTGAACGGCAATAGAAGCGTTGTAGCCGGTCTCAAAGAATAGGTAAAACCCTCTCGCGCGGGTTACTCGGCTGGGGCAACCGTAACCACAAGGCCGTCCAAATCGTCGGTGAACTTGATTTGGCAAGATAGGCGCGAATTGTCGGGCTTGTAAGAATCTGTCTGCTCGACCAGTTCTTGCTCGTCTTCAGAGCGTTCACCGACCTTGCCGGCCCACGCGTCATCTACAAAGATATGGCAGGTAGCGCAGGAGCAGCATCCGCCGCAGATAGCTTCAACATCCATATCGGCATCGCGCAATATTTCCATGACGGTATTGCCCGGCTTTGCCTCGATGGCGTGTTGCTCTCCAGAACGATTAGTAACGTTAATGACGGCCATAGGGGTTCGAAGCTCCGATAGCTTTTAAAAGAGTGTGATGGTCCCTATCGCAGAGCACCCCGCCGGGGCAAGTTTTTTCGCCAACCACTCTCACTATTGAACAGCGACAGCGGCCATCGCCCGCTTCACGAGTTCTCTCTGGCCGGAAGGCAGGCCCGGCGGCAGATCTAAGGGGTCCGCGAAGACAGCCTCAAATATTTCATGGTTGAGAGATATCGTCTGGCGACTAT
>JAUIGX010000150.1 GCA_030432435.1 Alphaproteobacteria bacterium | reverse complement strand
GGCTACACGAAGCTACAAATAAAAAACCACCGGGATTAGTGGCTGACGCACAGAGGCGGCTCAGCTTGCGGTAGCCTTGCAGGCCTGCTTTCAAATCCTTCCTGGACTTAATAAACGGCGGTGGATCGGCAATAACAACATCCCATTTTTGTTGACGCGAAATAGCGTCTTCCAAAAACGGAAAGACTTCACTTTGTTTAAAAGCACATTTATCCGTTAGTTTATTTTCCGTAGCCGCTTTTTCCGCCAGTTCAAGAGCACTTGCGGATCGATCAACTGCAATTACCGATGCCGCCCCGGCAGCCGCGCAAGCCAGTGCGAATCCTCCAGTATGTGTATATAGATCGAGCACAGCCGCATCCCGACTCATGGACGCCATGAAGGCATGATTTTCACGCTGATCAAAAAACCATCCCGTCTTCTGCCCAGCCATGAGATCGGCAAAAAAGGTCACATTATTTTCCTGGACGGCAACAGAAGCCGAGGCATCCCCCAGCACACAGCGCACACTATCTTCAAGACCTTCTAGTCTGCGGGACGCACTATCGCCGCGTATGACGATCGTGCGCGGCTGCAGAATTTGCTCAAGGCCGGCGACAACCACATCGAGCAAGGTCTCCATACCCGCCGTATTTGGCTGCAGAACATACGCATCATCAAAACGATCCACGACAAGCCCCGGCAAACCGTCGGCCTCTGCGTGAACAAGCCGATAAAAGGGCTCCCCGAAAAGCCGGGTGCGCAAACCCAAGGCCGACTTGAAGCGAGCGGAAAAGAATGCTGCATCAATTACAGTATCCGGAACCGATGACAGAACCCGCGCTGCTATCAACGTCCTGGAATTAAAATACCCAGTTGCGAGGGGCCTTCCAGACGCCTCGCTGATCGTGACAAGGGCCCCTGGAGGCAGCGCTTTGGCTGCCGGGTCCATGTTCACTTCGTTCGAGTAAATCCACGGATATCCCGACATCAGGCGTTTGTGAGCACCTTTTTTCAGGGTAATGCGCGGATAGGGAGGATTTGAGGTCTGTGACATGAGCGGCACATTACCCGCCAGGCTCTTGTGCGAGAAGCGCATAAAACGGAATGTGAGCCAATCGCCTTTCCCGTTGCGTCAGACCAAGGGATACGCGACAAAACTGGACGCTGCCCTAATTGTGCGAGCCTGATCAACGATGACTCTAAGGCCCCTCCGCATCCTTCAAGGCGCCTTGCTTGCTCTACCCAACACGGTTCTTCCCGTCATCGGCCAAGTACCGCATATGATGTGGGCCATCCTGGCTGCCTTTTCCATTTTGGTTTATCGCCCGTCCATATCCAAAAGCGACTGGCCGTACTTTCTGTTCGCATTTGGCGTCGTAGCAAACGCCGCCCTTGGTGTCGCTCTTACACGCACCTTTCCGGAAAGCTTGCTTATCAACAATGGGTTTGTGGGCGGTTTACTTTTGGTCGCTACCTACCTGACCGCGCGCACGCTTACTGACACAGTGTGGAAGGTCGTATTGTTTTTCATCGCCGTTGAAGCTGCGGCGATTTATATCCAAATCTCACTCGGCCTGCGATTCTTCTTCCCAGCACAACAGATGGTTACCGGTGGGGAGTTCACATTCGTCCAAGAGGTCGGCGACGAGTCTCTCTGGTACCTCATTCGCCCGCAAGGACTTTCCATAAGCTCGACCATCGCCGGTGCAAAAATGCTGCTTGGCATTCTTATTACATACATGGTGCCTTTTTCCAGGCGCGCGCGATGGATTATTGTTGCATTCCTGCTGGGCGCCCTCCTTCTCAATTTTAAAAGATCCGGAATACTGAGTGTTGGAATTTTCTTCGGTGCTGTTTTTATTTTAGATATTGCAGACACCGGCTGGAAAAAACGCCACACATTCGCGGTACTGACGGCGACAAGTATCGGCTTTCTGGCCATGGGTACAATTGTCGCGCAGATGACACGAGAAGCTACGAGTACATTGAGCGGACTATCTTTCGGTACCGTCGTGAACCAGCTCTCTGGACGCGGCGGCATATGGCAGGAAACTTGGCGCTTTATCGGCAGCAATCCTTTCTTTGGAAATTTCTCGGAACGCTACACAACCGGCACAGGAGGATATGCGCATAATGCGCTACTGACCTTGCTTGCAACTCACGGCCTGGCCCTGGGGATTCTTTTGATCGCGTTCTATGGAAAGTGCGTATCGCATAAACCGCTGATTCTGATTTTTCTTGGGCCGCTATTGTTTGACGCCCTCTTTCAAGAACATATCTTCTGGTACATTTCGATGTTCGATGTTTTTGTTCTTTATTTGCTCACAACGAGAGAGACATCGGCGTACTGGCTTACGCCCTGGCCTGACTCGCGTACAACAGAGGATTCATCGAAGCGACAGTTTGCGCGCAGGCGCGCCTAAAGATGGCCCAATCACCACGTGAGAAGCACGGTGCACATCACCAAGCTAATATCGTAATTTCGGCATTCAGGCAGAACAGCCCGCTGCGCGCGCTGAAGCTGATCTGGCCAGTGTTGTTGCGAAGACTCAGCGAAATCGTCCAGCGCTGTTTGAATGCATTGGCTTTTTTAACGCCAAGGCACCGAATGGTCCGTGGTTATATCGCGAGACACTTAACCGCTCCCGCTGGCTCTAAACCACAAGCCCTAGGAAATTATGCGGCCTACACCGCAATGCTCGCGTCTGACTCGATTGTTTATTCTTGCGGCGTCGGAGGTGATGTGCGCTTTGACCTTGCGCTAAGCGAATCAGCGGCTTGCACCGTTCATCTCTTTGACCCTACGCCTCGATCCGCGCGATTTATGACGCGATTTGCAGACAATCCGCGCCTACGGTTTTATCCATGGGGCGTATGGACGAAGGATAGCGTAGTCCGATTTTTCTCTGACATAACCTTGATGACCGACTCTAGTGGTACGGTCGTTCAAGAATACAGATCGGGCTCTATTTCCAATATTACCGACTCTAAAAGCTGGTTCGAAGCCAATTGCCTGACGCTGCCGTCGATCATGCAAAAACTAGGGCATCGACGCATCGACCTTCTAAAAATGGACATCGAAGGCGTTGCGCTTGAAGTGATGGAACATCTTTGGACAACTGATGTTCGGCCAAAACAGATCATCGTTGAATTTGAAGTGCCTCGCCGGACGATAGAGTTGAAGCCTTTTCTATATCGGCTGGAGAATCTTCTAACTCGGCTAAAAGATGACGGTTATTGTCTGGTAACGCTGGACCGCGGCCCACTTCATATAGATTCTATCGAACTGTTGGCCGCACGCTTGTAAGGCGTATGCACTCCCACGACCGGTCTGAAATGATCGGTCAATGCCGCCGTTATAGCCCGCGCGGGATAAAAGTAGTTGGTGAGCGCATAGCGCTCTCCTGATTTGATTGGCATACCCCGATGAATGCCAGTGGTATCGGCAAGAATCAAAGTACCTGCAAGGCCTGTCACCGTCGCCAACCGGTGAGGCTTCTCATTCAGCAGTTTTTCCACTTGATCCTCTCCAATACGAGCCTGCCCGACACCCAAATTCGCTGCCCTCTGGTCATGAATCATAGAGCGCAGAAGGTGCGAGCCGCGCATATACTGGAATGGACCGTTCTCAGGCCCGACATCGCTCAGATAAATCATCGCTTTAAACTGATTGGTAAATGAGTCGCGATGCCACCCGCCGCCAGACCCGGCATTGCCGGGCACGGCTGTAAGGTGTCCCGCAAGTGTAGCTAGATTGACAGCACCCACACCTAGAACCGCCGAAGCACAGGAGCCTAAGCGTTCATCGGCAAAAACATTTGCCAGCTGTCCCGGCGGCGTCTTTCCAAGAAAAATCCGGCGGTCGGCGCCCAACCTATCAATCTGAACAGCGTCTGGAAACGTGTCCATGAGCAGTTTTATTTCTGACTGCAGGCGAACGCATGTCTCGGCAGTTAGAAAGTTTTTAACGGCGCACACGCCATCATGGCGAACGACATTGAACCAATCACCGATCTGTTGATCTTTTGTAGGCAGCACACGCCCGCGCAACCGAGCCCCCCACATCGCCTTTGCGGACAGTATAGCGGCTGGAACACATGGGATTTTCTCGACCAATGACAACATCTGACGCATCATGCCGAGAATCATCTTGTGGACGGCAGTTAAATACAAGCCCTCACACTCCTAGATCACTCTCAAATCCGGCACTCGCCTGTGACAATCGCAAAAACCTTAGTCGACAGCATTGTTCGCCCTGGTCTGTTCAGAGATGCGGGTCTGTACACAGTCTTTAATGCCGTTGCCGCGACATTCCCTTTTCTCGTGGCCCTTGCCCTGACGAGGCTCGTAGCCCCCGCCGATTACGGCCTTTACGGTATCGTTCTCGTCGCCGTCTCATTGGCTACTCCACTCACGAGTATGGGGCTTGAAAACGCAATTGGCCGACGGTTCGTTGACCGCACAGAGATCGACTTTCCCCGATATGTCTCGACGGCAGTCCTTTTGACCTTAGCATTCGCGGTTGGGGCTTATGGAGCGGCCAAGATAGCCCAAGACTTTTTGGCTGAACTGTTTCCATTGCCGTCGGCATGGTTTTGGGCGTGGATCGCGATCGCCTGGAGCCAAGTCGTGTTGACCACTGTGCTCTCGCTCCTTCAGATGGAGCAAAGGCCGGTCGAGTACGGAGTCTGGCGAATAGCGAGAGCGGGTGGTGTACAGATCGCAATTGGAGCCACAGCGGCTGTAGGCTTTGTAACATGGCAGGCCCTGGTAACGAGCCTCGCCGTAGCCAACATAGCCTTGACGTTTAGTTGCCTGATCTGGCTGCGGAAGCGTGGATATGGCGTTCTGCGGGTTAGCGTCCGCGACGCACTCTCGGCCTTGCGCTACGGCACACCGCTTCTACCGCATATGTTGAGTGCATCCATTTTACTTGCGACCGGACCGTTTTTTCTGGCGGCTATGAAAGGGGTAGAAGCTGTAGGTATCTATACCGTGGGCCTAACCCTAAGCCAGGCAATGGCAATGATTGGCGGCGCACTCAACCGCGCGTGGACCCCCTGGTATTATCGGCAGATGAAAGCCGGCGGCATCGACGCACGGCATGCGATTGCAAAGAGCGGTGCAATATTCGCCGGGGGCATGGGTATAGCCGGATTGAGCATCGCCCTCATCGGGTGGCTCGTTTTTCCATGGTTCGTGGGCACGGACTATACGTCTGCTGCCCTGGTATTTGTTTGGTTGGTGGGCGCCTGGACAGCTCACAACCTTCTCGGCCTCGCGTCTTCCTATCTCTACTACACGCACCGAACCGGATGGATCTCGGGTATCAGCACCGTCACCATTCTTATTAATTTGTCCCTTACCCCGATTCTAATCGACGCCTATGGGCCGGTCGGCGCCGCGCTGGCTGTTTGCATCGCATATATCGCTGCACTAACTCTAGGCATTATCGTTGCTGGATTTTTTGCGGCCACACGGACAGCCATCAACACGCCCAAAGCTCACGTCCCTTAAGTGCCACGCAGTAGACAGGTTATTTCGCGATATACCCACCATCGATGGGAATGGAGACACCCGTCACGTAACTCGACTCATCGGAAGCGAGCCATAGCGCCGCATTCGCCACATCTTCCGGCTGACCTAAACGGCCCAATGGAATCCCCGCCATAAACACCTTCTCCGTTTGCGCCGCTGCGGCATCATCCACGTTTCGCCCCATGAACTTGCGCAACATCGGTGTGTTGGTCAGGCCTGGGCAGACCACATTGACGCGAATTTTTTCCGGGCCGTAGCGAAGGGCGAAGGACTTAGCAAGGCCGACTACACCAAATTTGCCCGCCGAATAAAGGGGGCTGAGCTGAGAGCCCACTAGTCCGGAAATTGATGCGGTAAGAATAATCGAGCCGCCGTTGCCGCAGCGCATGTGCTTGACGGCCTCACCTACGCATAGATACACGGACCGGACGTTCAAATTCATGGCGAGTTCGTACTGTTCAAGCGGAATGTCCTCGACCTGATCAGTCCCCGGAACACCGGCATGGCTCCACAGAACATCTATGCCACCCAATACATCCGAGGCCTCATTCATGGCCCGGCTACAATCTTCAGGCTTACTTAAATCGGCGGCGATTACGTGGGCCTCACCGCCAGCCAACATTATGGCGTCGGCAACGTCCTTCGCGCCCTTCTCATCGATATCGACAACAGCGACTTTTGCGCCCTCCTTGGCAAACCGGAGACATCCCGCACGCCCCATGCCTGAAGCACCTGCCGTAACCACCGCGCGTTTGTTTTCCAGGCGCATGATTTATCTCCCCATATCGCCTTCCAGAGACGGTTTAGAAAGGCTTCGCGACAACAAGTAGGATAATGCCGATCATCAACAAGGTCGGCACTTCATTCATCAACCGAAAGAAGCGGGCGCTGTGCTGATTGGCGTTGCGAGCAAACCGTGCGCGCCAAACCTCCATGAGCCCGTGCATGGCAACAAGGCCCAACACAAATGCCAGTTTCAGCCAAATCCAGACTGACGACCAATCGATGACACCCGGCGTATGCAAGAGCGCGAGGCCCAGCAACAAGCTGACCACAAAGGCCGGGCGCATAATGATGCGGAGGAGGCGCTCCTCCATGCCCTTTAGCATTTCCGAGGCTTCCGATCCCGGCGCTAATCCAACATGATTAACGAAAAGTCGCGGTAAATAGAGGAGACCGGCCATCCAAGAAATAACCGCGATAATATGTACAGCTTTTATCCACGGATAAGCGCTCGCTAAAAACTCTGCCATGAAACACCCTCTCCGCTGACCGTCACCATTTTACCACGGGCGGCATACTCATTAAATAAGCGTCCGGATTGGCATCCGTTGCAAACCCGAATTTTGTACCGCGATCATAGACCAGATTAAATTCTACATAGCGCCCGCGTTTATGAAGCAACTTGTCGCGGTCTTCTTCCGTGAACGGCGTATCTTTGCGCCGCGCAACAATGCGCGGATAGACGCCAAGGAACGCCTCTCCTACGGCCTGCTGAAACTTAAAGTCGGCGGCGGCATCACCACTGGCAAGTTCGTCAAAAAATATGCCGCCGACACCGCGTGGTTCCTTGCGGTGGGGCAGATAAAAATATTTGTCGCACCACGCCTTGTATTCCGCGTAGGCGTCCGGCCGATAGGCATCGCAGGCTGCTTTCAGAGCAGCATGAAATTCTTTCGTATCCTCTTCAAACGGGAATGTCGGCGTCAGATCAGCGCCACCCCCGAACCAAAGCTTACTGGTTTCCATGCACCGAATGTTCATATGGACAATCGGCGTGAAGGGGTTTCGCATGTGCGCCACCAGTGAAATGCCGCAGGCCGAAAACCGGCCATCAGATTCGATTGCCCCGGGTATTTGCGGAATCGATTCTTTCCTCAAAACGCCCCAAACGTGACTGACGTTGACACCGACTTTTTCAAACACCTCACCACGCATTACCCGCATGCGACCGCCACCTTTCAAGCGGTGGTCAGGCGCACGTTGCCATGAGGTTTCCTCGAACTTAGATCCTGTATCCAAGCCTTCAAAAGCAGCGCAAATACGGTCTTGCAAATCGCGATAGTAAACGCCGGCCGTTGTAGCGAAGCCATCGGGCGGCGCAGACGCTCCGCGCTCTTCTTGGGATGCAGTCGTCATGTCTCTCTCCGGTCAGCCTTTAGCTGTACGTTCGTGGACGTAATCAACGAGCCGCGCGACCGCATCCGGGTCCGTTTCCGGCCAGATGCCGTGGCCAAGGTTAAATATATGCCCTGGCGCAGAGCCCGCGTCGGCCAGAACATCATCGATCCGTCGGCACAACGTGTCCTTGGGAGCAAATAGAACAGCAGGATCTAAATTGCCCTGCACGGCCTTGCCCGCACCCAAAATCTCGCGAGCCTCGGCGAGTGAAACCCGCCAGTCCAGCCCGACGACATCAACATTCAGCTCCGAGATGACACGCAGGTTGGCTCCGCCTTGATTGGCGAAGTAAATCAGCGGCACGTCAAGATCGGCTAGTCCTTCAACAATGCGGCGCACCGGCGGCAACGCGTAAGTCGCGTAGTCCTGCGGACCAAGCAACCCGCCCCAGGATTCAAACAGCATTAAGGCCTGGGCACCCGCTGCTGCTTGCGCACGAAGATACACAATCATCGCGTCCGCCAAACGGTCCAATAAAAGCGCGGATGTAGCCGGTTCGGCGTGCAAAAACGACCGGGGCTCTGAAAACTCCTTGGAAGGCTTTCCAGCAACCAAGTAGCAAAACAATGTAAACGGCGAGCCCGCAAAACCGATCAACGGCACATGCGAGGGCAGTTCCCCCCGCACCATACGGATGGACTCCATGACAAAGGGCACGTCTTGTTCGGGCACCAATGGCCGAAGTGCCTCCACCTGCTTCAATGAACGGATGGGCTCGTCCACTACCGGACCTGGCTTGAAGTCGAGGGCGACCCCCATCCCCTGGAGCGGCGTCATAATATCGCTGAATATTATGGAGGCGTC
>JAUIGX010000149.1 GCA_030432435.1 Alphaproteobacteria bacterium | reverse complement strand
CCGGTCAGTGGGACAATGTCCTCGCCGAGGTTGCGGAGCAACTAAACCTCTGGCGTCAGTCATGAGCAAGAATGGAGCGATGACTGTCGGGCAGGCCTTCAGCAAAGCCATCACATTGATGAATGCCGGCCAATACGCTGATGCCAAGCAAATCTGCGAGGACATCAACCGCGCGCGCCCGCTGGAGCCGGATGTTCACAACCTTCTCGGCGGCCTGGCGTTCAAAATGGGCCGGCCTACAGAGGCCGCGACACATTTTAATCGAGTCATTGAACTTAAGCCGGATCACACAGAAGCGCGCTTAAACCTGGCTAAAATGCTCCGCGATCTTCAGAGATGGGACGAAGCCGCACATCATTTCGAATACTTGACCCGCACTACAGGCAACAATGCCGACATCCTCATGGATTGTGCCCGCGCTCAAGTGAAAGCCAAGCAGTATGACGATGCAATTCGGTCATTTGAAAAGGCCGTTGCCGTACATCCGTCGACAGACCTAGTCCAGACCGAACTCGCGGACGTTTTTCTTAAGAAGGGCGATATCGCGACCGCTGAGGAAATTTACACCACCATCCTCGCACGAAACCCAACTTATTCGTTCGCGCTTATCAATCTTGCAGTAGTCCGGGATATGCAAGGTCGCATGGAGGAGGTTTTGCAGCTCCAGCAAGAGATACTCCGCATCGATCCGGACAATGCCAACGCCCATTCCCATTATGCCCTCGCGCTACTTGCGCGTGAACGCTTCACGGAAGGGTGGCCCGAATATATTTGGCGATTTCGCCGCACCGAGACCACGACGCTTCACGACCGCTTCGATCTCCCGTTTTGGGAAGGAGAACCTCTACAAAGCCGGCATCTCCTCATATGGACCGAGCAGGGTCCGGGTGATGAAATTCTTATTTCCAGCATGATCCCTGGCGTATTGGCGCAGGGTGCCCGTTGCACGCTTGTATGTACCGCTCGGCTGGTCCCCTTGTTTACGCGCTCATTTCCCGGCGTCGATATTCTTCAACGGGAGCATGTCGTCGCGGGCACTATCAAAACCCCAAGCGCCGACTTTCAAGCCTCTCTCTCTCATCTTGGCCGATACTTGCGCCCCAACCTGGCTGCGTTTCCTGCCGATGGCGCTTTTTTGAAAGCGGATACTGAGCTAGCCGATCAATTGCGAACCGGCTACCAAGCCGGCGACGACATGCCCCTTATCGGGATTTCTTGGCGCAGCGCCAATCCTGCGGCGGAATCGGAAAAAAGCACGGCACTCGCCGATTGGAGTGAACTGCTCAGCATCCCCGGCCTGCGCTTTGTAAGCCTTCAGTACGGAAGCCATGCTCTGGAAATCGAGGCTGTTAAAAAAACCACCGGAGCCGAGATCATAACTGATACCAGCGTAGATCCGCTGACCGACTTGGACAGGTTCGCCGCCCAGGTCGCGGCCATGGACCTTGTCATATCGGTCAGCAATACCACGGTCCATGTCGCGGGCGGACTTGGCCGCCCAGTGTCGACTCTTGTACCGCCGTCCTTAGGACGTATTTGGTACTGGTTCCTGGAACGGACGGACTCGCCGTGGTACCCGTCCATGCGCCTGTTTCGTCGAAACCGGGATACAACCTGGGGCCCTGTGCTGCACGAAGTTGCGCAGGCCCTGGCACTCTGGCGCAGACCAAAGGCGTAGCCCATGCTTCGAACCAACAAGATTAAAGCTACTTACACTCGGCAATGAATAAACGCTTCATCCCCGTTTCCTACGAAGAGCACCTTGTCGCGCGCGGCCTACAGGTTGACGTCGATCAAGGTCGACGCGATCAACTGCGCGCGAGACTAGCCTTACAAGGCAAAGGACGCTTGCTTGTTGGACTCGCCTGGAAAAGCGCCGACGAAAAAAAGACCGAGACATATGCCGTCAACATTCTCGACTGGGGGCCCATCCTTCATGTTCCCGGGTTGACATTTGTCAATCTGCAAACAGGCGACTGCAGGGCAGAATTGACGGCTGCGGCTAAAGGCTTCGGCATTCCAATTGCACATGATGAAATTCTTGAGTCGCGACAGAACGGCAATGACTACGCGGCGAGAGTGTCTGCGATGGATATTGTCATCGCGCCAAATTCGGATGCGGCCGCGATCGCCGCAGCATACGACGTGCCGCTCTTGTGTATGGCATTGCCATCCACACAAAGCAGCTTGCGCCCTCAAAACCGCACGCAGATATTCACGCAACAGCTACCCGGCGACTGGATGAGCGTTATCCGCGATGTTGGGCTTACACTGCTGGACTATGCAATAGAGTGCGGCGCTACACCCAAAAGAGCGCCATACTTGCGCACGCTCGCGCAAGCGTTCAGCAATATGGGTCGGTTAGCGGATGCGGAACACCTGTATCGCCGCCTCGCCCAGGAGCCTGACCTGGCCGCAGAAGGGTTGCATCAGGCCGCTTTTCTGAAGCACCGGGCCGGACACAGCGAAGAGGCCCTCGGCCTATTCGATAAGGCCTTGGCCGCCGATCCCTCTTTTTGGCACTCTTACAACGGGAAGGGGTTGGCTCTGGCCGCCCTCAATCGATTTGAAGACGCTGTCGCGGCCTATCGCCAAGGGCTAGAGCACAACTCCAAATCAGGCGAAATTCACAACAACCTCGGCACTTCACTGCGGTGCCTTGGACGCGCAGCCGAGGCTCTTCCGCACTACCGCGAGGCGAAGAACTTGTTGCCGGACGTTGCGTCCATTCGCCTCAATGAGGCCTCGGCATTGGACGAATTGGGAAACACCGAACAATCCTTGCAAGCGTTCGATGAACTCGTCGCGCGCAATCCTGATTACGTGGATGGCCACTACAATCGATCACAAATACTGCTGTCGGTCGGTCGGCTCGAGGAGGGTTGGGCCGAATCTGTCTGGCGCTTGAAACGCCCGGCAGCGAACGCCCGGCATGATCTATTCCCCCATCCCGTGTGGCAAGGCGAAGACCTGCGAAATAAAAAACTGCTGGTATGGACCGAACAAGGTATCGGCGACGAATTGCTCACCACCAGCATGGTCCCCGATGCCATTGAGATCGCCAAACACGTCACGTTGCTATGCTCCGAGCGCCTTCTGCCACTTATGCGCAGATCGTTTCCGAATGCGGCTATCGAGCACAGGGCCGAGCCTCTACCGGCAAACGCCACCGACCCGTCGATTGATTTTCAGATGTCGCAGTCTGAACTCGGCCTAGCGTTTCGCCGCAAATTCGCCGACTTCCCAAAGCGGCGGAGTTTTCTGAAAGCCGATCAAAACCAAAGAGAAGCGTTGCGCCGTAAATATCAGGATCACCGCCCCGGCACGCGGCTGGTCGGAATTTCTTGGATGAGCCCGAAGAATTATGAACTTGGCTGGCTCAAGAGTCAGAACCTAGCGAGTTGGGCGACCATCCTACAGACTCCCGGGGTCACGTTCGTTAACCTTCAATATGGTGATCGCAAGGCGGATCTGACGCGCGCCAAAGAGCAACTTGGCGTGGACATACTCCACGACGATACCGTCGACCCGCTGGTTGACATGGACGCCTTTGCAGCCCAGGTGGCGGCTATGGACTTGGTTATCTCGGTCAGCAACACGACCGTTCACACTGCTGGCGCGCTAGGGGTCCCCACCTGGGTTCTGACCGCCACGGGCCGGGGCAGGCTATGGTATTGGTTTCGCGGGCAGACCGTCAGCCCATGGTATCCGTCGGTGCGGTTTCTGACCCAGGAAGCGGCAGGAGACTGGATGCCCGTGCTAAACCGCTGCGCAACGGATTTGGCGGCATGGTCGGCGGAAAAGACCGAATTTTAGTGACAAAAGAAGGCCATATGCTTGAGGTTCGGCGGTTAATCAACGATAAGTCCGCAGCATTTGCAAACCGTGTTGCCGATCGGAAAGAATAGATGATTCGCATATTTATTGGGTACGATCCCCGCGAGGCCGTTGCGTTCAATGTCCTGTCGCATAGCGTTCATGCACGCGCCTCCGAGCCCGTCGAAATCGCTCCGCTTATGTTATCGCAGCTACGCGGCGTTTTTAAACGCGAGGCCCATCCGCTTCAATCGACGGAATTTTCGTTCAGCCGCTTTCTCGCCCCACATCTATCCCAGTACTCCGGCTGGAGCTTGTTCTGCGACTGCGACATGCTGATGCTCGACGACATTGCCAACCTATGGAAGCTGCGCGATGACAATTTTGCCGTGCAGGTCGTCAAGCACGAGCACAAACCAGAAGAAACTACGAAGTTTCTCGACAAGCCCCAAAGCCGTTACGAGAAGAAAAATTGGTCGTCCGTGATTTTATTCAACAACGCTAAATGCACGGCATTGACGCCGGAGTACGTCAACACGGCAACGGGCCTTGAGTTGCATCAATTCAAATGGCTCGGCGACGATTCTCTCATCGGTGAGTTACCTCATCGCTGGAATCATCTGGTAGACTACGATCCGACGCTACCGCCCGATCAAGTCTCGCTTCTTCATTTCACGGAAGGCGGACCTTACTTCGATGACTACAAGACATGTAGCTATGCCGATCTCTGGTTTGCGGAGCGCGAGCGCATGCTGTTTGCCGGATAGCCGCGTTGGCCGGACCATGGAGTGCATTAATATTTATCTCGCGCGCCCGTTTGACTCGGCTGTAGACGCATGACCGGCACCTTAATGCGCGCGCACACCCTTTACAAACAAGGGGCGTACCAGGACTCGGACAACCTTTACCGCGAGCATCTCGACCAGCATCCAGAGGACGCGATCGCCTGGCACAAACGCGGGTACGTTGCCGTGCAGATGAAGGATATTGAGCGCGCCGTCGAGTACATATCACGCGCCATCGAACTGAAACCGAACGTCTATACAATGCACGTCAATTTAGGGTCGGCATTGGCGATGTTGGGTAGGTTTGACGAAGCCATCGCCGCACAAAGGAAAGCCCTGGAGTTATACCCTGAAGGCGCCGAGGCATATTTCGCGCTTGGCAACTGCTTCAAGGCTACAGATGAACCGCAAGAAGCCGATACCGCGTACCATGAAGCGCTGAAATTAAAACCCGATTGGACGGAGGCTCTTGAGGCGATAGCTCTCAACGCCTCCAAGTTGGGCGATGCTGACAAGGCCCTCGATTATGCCCTGCGTGCGCTGGCAAAGGACCCGGACCGCCTTCTCAGCCATAAGATCGCCGGAAACATACGTGTGCGTCAGCGCATGTACGATTTAGCGCAAGAGCACTACGAAGCTGCGCTACGTATCGACCCCAACGACGCTGCTGCCAATGCTAACCTTGGCCTACTTCTTACGCGCATAGCGCGATACGCCGACTCTGCAGCCGCATACGAGAAAGCGATCACCCTCGACCCCAATGACGCAGTGGCACAACACGGACTATCCCTCGCTCTTCTAACTCTTGGCCGTCTTTCAGACGGCTGGACACACTTCGAGGCGCGATTGAAGCGTGAAGGTCACCTTCTGGGGACGAGGCCGTTTTCTGCACCGCGGCTTCAAGACCGCCCCGTCAACAAGCGCCTTTTAGCGTGGGCGGATGAAGGAATCGGCGAACAGATTATGTTCGCCAGCATGATTCCCGAGATTGTCGCCGATTGTGAAAGTTTGAGTCTCGAGTGTGACGCACGTCTAAAACCCTTATTCGAGCGTTCGTTTTCCAATTTGGAAGTGATCCCGCGACAGAATCCCACTCACCCCAGGTTCAACGCCTCGTACGATGCGCAAGTCTGCTTGGGAAGCGCCGCGCAATGGTATCGCCCGGACCTAGACTCGTTTCCCAAACACCCCGGCTATCTTGTCGCCGACAAGAACCTCACCCGCGAACTTCGGGCAACTTACTTGCCGACCTCGCGGCCGACGCCGCTTATTGGAATTTCGTGGCGCACCAAAGAGCAAACCAAATTTAGTCCGGAAAAAACCCTGGGACTCGCCAACTGGGGACCTCTACTCTCCGTTCCCGGCGCCACCTTCGTGAACCTGCAATACGGCGACTGCAGGACGGAGATATCAGAGGTCGAGCAATCCTTGGGTGTGCAAATCATTTCGGATTCGCGAATCGATTCCTTAAAGGACCTGGACTCATTCGCGTCTCAAGTAGCGGCGATGGATTTAGTGATCACTATCTCCAATGCCACGGCCCACATGGCCGGCGCTCTGAACGTGCCCGTGTGGACAATGGTGCCCAAAGGATTCGGCGCCATGTGGCATTGGTTTCTTGAGCGCGATGACAGCCCTTGGTACCCGTCAATGCGTCTGCTGCGTCAGACGAAACAGAACGACTGGAACACTGTCGTTGATCAAGCGTCCGCCATGCTGGTTGACTACGTCACACAATGGCGTCCGGCTTCGGCGAAATGACGAGTACTGCGCAAACGATCAAGGCTCTTTTCCAGGAAGCGGTTGCGCTTCACACAAGCGGTCGCATTGCCGATGCAGAAGCACGGTACACTGAAATTCTTGATCAAGATGCAAACCACCCGGACGCACTCCACCTCCTTGGTGTTCTCAAGCTTCAGCAAGGGCATGCCGACAAGGCTGTGGAACTCATCGAACGCGCGGTTTCTCTCAAACCCGATAGCGCTGAAATGCACGTCAATCTCGGGGCCGCCCACCGCTCCAATGAAAACCCGGCGAAAGCGGCCGGCGTCTACCGCCGGTCCTTGGACCTAAACCCCGATATGGACGCCGCACATTTCAACCTGGGGCACGCACTAAAAGAAATGGAAGACTTCGAAGGTGCGGCCAAAGCCTACACAACCTATCTCGCGAAAAATCCAAATGACGCAGAAGCGCTTAACATTCTCGGCGACACGTATCTAAAGCTCGGTCGTTATGATGATGCGATGGATGCTTATGAATCGGCGCTTATATACGACCCCCGCCAGGCGGGGGCTGTAAGCAACATCGCTACAATCCTAAGGGATCAGGGATGGCATCACGCCGCCCGTACCGTGATCGACCGCGCCATAGAACAGGCTCCCTCCGATCATGATATCCTCCGAACCTCCGGCGTGATTCACCTGCAGCTTGAGGACTTCGAGAACGGTTGGGTGGGTTTCGAGAGTAGATTCCACACAATGACCGAACAGGTTTTGCCCCGTTCCACTCCTCCTGCGTATTGGGATGGGGAAGATCTGAGCGGCAAGAGCGTTGTCGTGTGGACCGAACAAGGACTTGGCGATGAAGTTCTGCACGCGAGCATCCTGCCGGAGGTGATCGCGCGTGCGGAGCGGTGCACGATCGAGTGCTCCAAACGCATGGTGCCGGTGTTTGCGCGCTCGTTCCCCTCCGCAACAGTCGTCGGCTACGAGGCGTCCGATATTCCTGTCTCGGCGGCCGACGCCTTCGACTACCAAATCCCCCTGGCCAGTTTGGGCCGGCACTTCCGCCCCGACCTTGCCAGCTTCCCTCGACACGACGGCTACCTGAAAGCCGATCCCGATAAGATTGCCGCGTTGCGCGCGCGCTACGAAGCGCTGGCAAACGGACGGCGCATAGTCGGCCTGTCCTGGCGCAGCAAGAACGAACGCGCCGGCGAGGCCAAGAGCATGACCTTGAGCGAACTCGCGCCCATACTTCAAACGCCCGGTGTCATGTTCGTCAATTTGCAGTACGGCGATTGCAGCAAGGACCTCGCGGATGTGCGCGATCGATTTGGCGTCGATGTTGTTCAGGACACAAACGTCGATCCCTTGACGGACATGGATATGTTCTTCGCCCAGGTCGCCGCCATGGATTTGGTTCTCAGCACCTCCAACACCACCGCCCATGTGGCCGGCGCCCAGAACATCCCGGTGTGGGTGTTGTTACCGCACGGCAGCAAGGGGCTGATCTGGTACTGGTTTCTGCGCCGCACAGACAGCCCCTGGTATCCGTCCGCGCGCTTGGTCCGCGCCGATCACAAACTTGAGGAAGGTCAGGCCCGGTGGCTGGAGTTGACTGAGCGCACAGCCGCTGACCTCGGCCGATGGGCGGGAGCCTGACGTGAGCAAAACAAGCTCTGCCGAAGAGACTTTGCAAAAAGCGTTTCAGCTGCATCAGGCCGGACAGTTGGACAAGGCCGACCGCCTCTACAGTGCCGTCCTCAAAAAACAACCTGACAACGGAGATGCGCTCAACCTCAAAGGGGTCATCGCCTATGCGCAGGGGCGGTATGAAGAGGCTTTAACTTTATTTGACCGCGTCACTGTTGTTCTACCGACCTTTGCCGATGCGCATTTCAACAAGGCCAACTGCCTCAAAACCCTGGAGCGCAATGACGATGCGCTGGCCGCTTATGCCAAAGCCGTCGCCCTTAAGCCGGAATACGCTGATGCGCGCCTGAACGCCGGTACTTTGCTGCAGAAGATGGGCCGCATCACCGATGCCATCGACGCCTTTCGCGACATGGCCCGCATCGCCCCGGCAGACCCGCGCGCTCACTACAACCTCGGCGTCTGCCTAACCGAAGCTCTCGCCGATACTCAGGATGATGCGCGCAAAACCATGGCGGACGAAGCCAACGCTGCGCTCAACCGCGCCATCACC